>JASEFK010000004.1:89568-267386 GCA_030019255.1 Actinomycetota bacterium | reverse complement strand
GAGGCTTCTCGCGGGCCGCCAGGTAGCCGCAGACCTTGCAGCGCCAGACGGGCAGCCTCTCTCCACCTGGAGGCGGGAAGGGTTCGAAGCGGTCGGCGGAGGCCTTGCACACCGGGCAGACCTGGGGAGGCTTCTCGCGGGCCGCCAGGTAGCCGCAGACCTTGCAGCGCCAGACGGGCAGCCGGCCCTCGGCGGTCACGGTAGCCTCGCGGGCCGCTTCACGCCTTCGCTCCAGCTCCTCCGGCTCCGGCCTCCTCTCGGGTATCTGCCCCTCTACCTTGCGTTTGCCTTCCAGGACCTCCTGGGTTACGTACAGCGCTCAGTAGCACTGCCCGTACTCCTCGAGGTCCGCGTCGCGGTAGTCGCAGGGGCAGATGATGTCCAGGTCCTTCTCCCTCTCCCCCTCGCCGATGCGGCAGGGACAGAGCATGTACCCGTACCGCTCCCCGTTGCGGTACAGGCCGTCCACAAGCATGAGGGTGAAGTCCCGGTCCGGGTTGAGGTGGTAGCCTGCCGACTCCGCCTCCTCATGGAGCCTGCGGTAGAGGTCCAGCACCTCCGTCGGGTACTCCTCGCTCAAAGCAGTACCTCCCGATAGCGGTCTTCGTTGAACCCGGCGATGACCTCGTTTCCGTCCACCACCAGGGTGGGAAAGGTCCGCCGCGGGTTGCGCTTCTTGACCTCCTCGAAGACTTCCTTCTGGGCTTCCCCTTCCAGGAGATCCACGTAGACGTAGCGGTAGGCGAGCTTGTTCTCTTCCAGGAAATTCCTGGCCTTCCTACACCACCCGCAGGTGGAGAGGGCGAAGAGCAGCAGGTCGTGCTCCTTTTTCTCGCCGTCCACCGCCTTCAAGTACCGTTCCATGTTCCCAACTCCTTTCCTCGCTCACGGCTAATTTTTCCCCCGGAGGAGGGCTTTAAACCTTGCAGGCGCCTCCTTCAGGCCATAATTCCTCCATCACGCTATTTTGGTACGCCCGGACGCCGGGAGGCCATGACGGGAGTCACCACAGGGAAGGGCCGGCGGGGCGGGAGGCGGAAGCCAGCGAGGATTCATGTTCACATGCTGCGGCGCTTCAAATTTCCCACCGGGGTTCACGCGAATAACGGGAGGGCAGGGGTATCGCCTTGATGCCGCCTTCTTCCGACCATTGTTCACACGGACAATAACGGGCCGAGAGGGGGCTGGCCTCGATGCCGCCTTTGTTCCATGCAAACATGACTGATGGGTCAGGGGCTCAACCTCTCCCCCGCTCCCGAAATTCCCTTTATACAAAGGAAAAACAACCATGTTTTCCCAAGGATTTTACAATCTTCCGGGGCGTGCTATAATGGTGATGCGACATCGTATCGGATAATCGGCTGAGCAACGAGGAGGGAGGGCGATGAGCGAGTTTCTTCGCAAACTGGGCCGGGCGCTGGGGAGGATGGCCAACAACCAGGACCTCATCTCCGGGATCATGTCCGGCATCGACCCCCGGGTGGTGGCCAGGGCGGTGAACGAGAACAGCGGACTCCTGGGCGAGGTGATGAAACACCTCGAGCCGGAGGTGCTGGCCGGGATGATAAACAGCAACCCCGACTTCCTCTCCCGACTGGTGAAGGGCCTGGACGCCTCCGCGCTGGCCGCAGCCATGAACAAGAACCAGCGTTTCCTGGTCCAGCTCATCGAGAATACCCATCCCAACCTCTTCACCCGGGCGGCTAACGCGCTCTTCAACCGCATCCGCAAGGCCTCCTACCGTCCGGGGCTCTCCCCCGTGGAGGAGCTGCAGGAGAGCGCCTGAGCGGGGCCATTCCGGCACCCACGATACGCGACCCGGAGTGCCTGGGTAACGTGAGGCTCCGTGCGGACGGGGCGCGCACAAGGACACCTTTCACGCAAGGCTCTCAACCGTGGAGGAGCTGAAGGAGAGCGCCTGAGCGGGGGCCTTTCCGGTTTCGCCGCCGAAAGGGTCGAAGGGAAGTCCGGGAGGGATAATGGCTACGGGGCGGTGAGGAGCATGAGGGACCCCCGCTCGATCCGTCCGGCGCTTCTCCACGAGCCTGTCCTGTTGAAGGCCATACACCCTGCGCCCTGAACGTAAACTTGCCCGCCCCGTCCGGAAAGGTCCTTGTTCGACACCCTTGAGTTTTCCGGTTTGGACATACCGATAAAAAGACAGCCCTGGCATTACCAGCGGTGGCACAAAGAAGGGGTGGGTCCAGGGGATACCCCACGGGGAAGCTACCAGGTTCCCCGCCATCCCCCTGCCCGTGCAAGGCCCCGGAAACGCGAGGGCAGGCCTTGTATATCATAGGGAAATATAAGGGAAAAATCATAGGGGAAAAGGAAGGATGGCGCGCCATGGGTTCCGAGATACTGGAGAAGTTCCGTCCCCTCTTCCAGCCCCGTAGCATCGCCGTCATCGGGGCCACCGACAACCCCTTCAAGCTGGGCTACCACGCCCTGGCCGCGGTGACCTCCACGGGATACCGGGGCGAGGTGTACCCGGTAAACCCCCACGCCGGTGATACCATCCAGGGCCGCAAGGCCTACCGCTCCATCTCCGAGCTTCCCTACGGGGTGGACCTCTTCGTCTACGCGGTTCCCGAGGTCCAGGTGCTGCCCACGGTCCGCGAGGCGGTGGAGAGGGGCGGGCGCGCGGGGGTTATCTTCGCCGGAGGCTTCCGGGAGACCGGTGAGGAGGGGCGGAGGCTCCAGGAGGAGCTGGTCCGGGTGGCCGACTCCGGAGGGATGAAGCTCATCGGCCCCAACTGCATAGGGGTCCTCAACACCAGGGATAAAATAAACGCCACCTTCGCCAGCCCCCTGGCCTGGTTCCCCTCCGGGGACGTATCCGTGGTGAGCCAGAGCGGTGGGATGGGCAATTGCATCCTCAACGAGCTCATGGACGAGAGGGTGGGAATATCCAAGTTCGTGAGCATCGGCAACCGGGCCAACGTGGAGTTCGCGGACATGGTAGAGTACCTGGCCGAGGATCCAGACACCGCGGTCATCTGCCTGTTCATCGAGGGGCTGGACCGGGGGGACGACTTCCTCCGCCGCGCGCGGGAGGCGTCGCGCAGGAAGCCGGTCATCGTCTACAACCGCGGCTTCACGGAGAGCTCCTCCCGCACCGCCCTCTCCCACACCGGGTCGGTGGCCAGCTCGGAGGCGGTGTACCGGGGGGCCTTCGCCCAGGCCGGGCTCCTCCAGGTGGGGTCAACGAGCGAGATGGCCTGCCTGGCCAAGGCGGTGTCCATGGGAGGGGTCCCCCGGGGGAACGGGGTCTTCATCTCCACTCACACCGCGGGCCCGGTCATCGCCATCACCGACATCGCCGAGAGGGGCGGGGTGCGCTTCCCTCCCCTGCACCCGGAGATCGCGGCGGCGGTGCGGGAGTTCATCCCCCGGCACGCCGTGGCCGACAACCCCCTGGACATGTTCGCCTTCGCCTGGACGGACAACTCCCTCTACCTCCGGGCCGCCGACCTGGCCCTGCGCCAGGAGGACATCCACTGCGCGGTGGCCGTCTTCGTCACCGGGGCGGGCGCTGGGCCGGCTTTCCCGGCGCGGGAGTACGCCGAGATAGGGAAGAAACACGGCAAGCCGGTCTTCCTTTGCCTGGTGGCCCCGGCCCTGCTCTCCCAGGAACTGGAAAATGCCCAGAAGGAGGGGGTCATCGCCTACAACACCCCGGAGAAGATGGGGAAGGTGCTGGCCAACCTCAACCGCTACCTGTCCCTGCGGGGCGGGCCGGAGAGGTAGGATTCCGGGAGGGAAGGACGATGGCTCCCCTGGGTTTCGGGAAGCGGGACATCCACAGGCTGGAGAGAGAGCGCGACGTCGAGGGCCTGGTGAAGCTCCTCCGCTCGGGGGACGAGAAGGTGGCCTTCCAGGCCATCGAGGCCCTGACCCGCCTAGGAGACAGGCGGGGGGTGGAGGCCCTCATGGCCCTGGTGGTGGATCCCTCCACCAGCGACCTCATCCGCGCCAAGGCCTGGCTGGCCCTGGACGTGGGGCTGGCCCGGGAGGCCAGAAAGCGCACCGGCTGGAAGTAGGAGATGCCGGGGCTCCGGCAGGCGCATTCGGTCCGAAAGGGTGGAGAATCCATACCGCCATCCCGGCCGAACAGGCGATCGAGGCGGGGAAAGGGCGATTTCCCTTCCCGGACCGCATCATGCTCCGGCGGCGTCAGGTGCGGAGCAGTACACAGAACGGAGCATACCGGCAATCCAGCACCTGTTTCCTTAATCCAGCACCTGTTTCCTTAAAAGGGTATATTATATATTTGTCTTTCGAGCTTGCCTTTCAGGAAATAAGCCGCGAAGCGACGACCTTCGGGAAAGACGGGTGAAAACCATGCAGGAGACCGAGTATCCCAAGCTGCGCCGCCTGGAGGCCTTCCCCGCCAGGCAACAGGGAAGGGACGTAGTGGCCCTGCGCGATCCCCTGGGATACGCGAGGAACATCGTCGTCCTCCCCCCCAACCTCTACTTCATCGCCTCCCTGTGCGACGGCACGCGTTCCCTGCGCGACCTGCAGGCGGCCTACGTGCGACGCTACGGGGACATCATCACCAGCGATCAGGTGGCCTCCCTCATCGCCGAGCTGGACCGCAAGCTCCTCCTGGACAGCGACAACTTCCGCAACTACAAGCGCCGCTTGGACCAGGAATACCTGGCCCTGCCCAACCGGCCCATGGTCTCCGCGGGCAACGGCTACCCGGCTGATCCCCGGGTACTGGTCCAGCAATTGAGGACCATGCTCCTCGAGGCGGGGGAACCCCAACCGCTCCCGGAACCGCCCCTGGCCGCGGTCGCCCCCCACATCGACCTGGAGCGGGGATGGGAATGCTACGGCAAGCTCTACTCCCTCCTGGGGGCCTCCCTCCCCGGTAACTCCCGGCCCCTGGTGGTCATCCTAGGAACCTGCCACGGGGAGATGGAGGGCTTTTTCGCCCTCACCCGCAAGAACTACCTCACCCCCTTCGGGCTGGTGGAGACGGACGCCGGCCTGGCCGAGGGACTGGCCCGGGCGGCGGGCATGGACGGCCTGGGGGATGAGCTCTCCCACCGCTTCGAGCACTCCATCGAGATACAGTTGCCCCTGCTGTGCTTCATCTTCGGCGGGGCGGACCGCTTCCGCCTGCTGCCCATAACCTGCAATTCCTTCCACGCCTTCGTGCAGGAACGTAGGTCCCCCTCCGAGGACCGGGAGGTTTCCTCCTTCGTGTCCGCGCTGAAGGGATTGCTCTCCGCCATGGGGGAGGAGGTCCTCTTCATCGCCTCCGCCGACCTGGCCCACGTGGGCAGGAGATTCGGCAGCCCCCTGCCCCTGGACGGGGTGATACTCTCCTCGGTCATCGCCAAGGACAAGGAGATGCTGCGTCCCGTGGAGGAGGGCGATGCCGAGGGGTTCTTCGGCTACGTGGCGGCGGAGGGAGATTCCCGTCACGTGTGCGGCCTCCCGCCCATCTACACCCTGGTCAAGGCGCTGGAGGGACGGAAGGGCACCCTGGTGGACCACTGCCACTGGTTCGACTCCCAGGAAGGCTCGGCGGTGACCTTCGCCGGCCTGGTATTCCCCCGCTGATGCCGGAAGCCGGAGCCGCCGCCGTTCCACTGCGGTCCAACCGCCGGTTGATTGCCCTCTTCTTTTCCCAGTTTCTGGGAATGGCCGCCCGGGGGATCTACTTCGTGGGCCTGCCCCTCTTCGTGCTGGAGCGCACGGATTCTCCCTTCTCCATGAGCGTCTCCCTATTCCTGAGCTTCGCCCCCTTCACCTTGGCCGCTCCCTTCGTGGGCCCCGTGGTGGACCGCTTTTCCCGCCGCGACCTGCTGGTGGGCGCCAACCTCCTTTACGGGTTGTTCCTCCTGATCCTGCCCTTCCTCCATGCCCCCCTTCCCATCTTCGCCGTGGCCTTCACCGCCTCTGTCTGCGGCGTGGTGGTGGCCAACAGCATCGTGGCCCTCCTGCCGGAGCTGGTGGACCTTGCCCAGTTGGCCAGGGCCAATTCGATGTACATGTTCCTGCGCTCCGCCACCTTCCTTTTGAGCACCGGGTCCGCCTACTTCCTGGTGAAGGCCCTGGGGAAGGCCCGCCTCTTCTTCGTCTGCTTCGCCTTCCAGGCGGCCTGCTCGGCGGCCGGCCTGCTCATCGAGAAGGACGCGGGGCTGCGGAGGCCGGAAGGCCGTGAGCGCGGGCACCCCCCTGCCATTCAGGGTATCGCCCGGGCGATGGGCATCATCCGGGGAGACCGCCACGTGCGTGGGCTCACCGTCATGCACCTCCTCTTCATGCCCGTCTTCGGGGCCTTCGAGGTGCTGCTCCCTCTCTTCAGCGACCGGCGGCTGGGGGAGGTGAACTACTACACCCTCCTCAGCGCGGCGGTGGGAGCCGGCTTGGCCCTGGGGAGCCTGCTCACCTACCGGCTGCTGGAGAGGGTCCGTCCCCTGAGCCTGGTACTGGCCAGCTTCTGTGGTTACGCCGCCGGGGTCTTCCTGCTTAGCCGCTCCGCCTCCCTGTGGGCCTCCCTGCTTATCTGCCTGGGCATGGGAGTTGTGGACGCCCTGGGCTTCACCACCTACGAGTTCCTCCGACAGCGCCTGGTACCCTCCGAGTTCCGGGGAAGGGTGTTCGCCATCATGGACGCCCTGGTGCTCCTGCCGCTGCCCCTGGGGTACCTGGGAATGGGCTACCTGGCGGGAAGGGTGGAGGTCGTCTCCGCCGCCCTATGGCTGAGCCTGGCAGGGATGGGCCTGGCCCTCCTTTCCTTCCCCTTCACCCGGGGCCTCCCCTCCCTCGAAAAGAGGGGCTGCTAGCGGGTCAGGTTTCCGGGAAGTGGCAGGCCACGCGGTGGCCGGGGACCTTCTCCTCCAGGGGCGGCTCCACCTGGCTGCATATTTCCTGCTTTTTCCAACAGCGGGTATGGAAGCGGCATCCGGGGGGCGGGTTTATGGGGCTGGGCACGTCTCCCTCCAGGATGATGCGCCGGCGCTCCCGCTCCCTGCGTGGGTCGGGAACGGGGACCGCGGAGAGCAGGGCCAGGGTGTAGGGATGCATGGGGTGGCCGTAAAGCTCATCGTGGGCGGCCCGCTCCACAATCTTCCCCAGGTACATCACCGCCACCTCGTCGCTGACATAACGGACCACGGAGAGGTCGTGGGCGATGAATATGTAGGTGAGGTGGAACTGCTCCTGCAGCTCCTTGAGCAGGTTCAGGACCTGGGCCTGGATGGAGACGTCCAAGGCTGAAACAGGCTCGTCGCAGATTATCAGGCGCGGTCGCAAGGCCAGGGCCCGGGCCACGCCGATGCGCTGGCGTTGGCCGCCGCTGAACTCGTGGGGATAGCGGGCGAAATGTTCCGGCTGGAGTCCCACCAGGGAGAGCAGCTCCATGGCCCGGCGGCGGCGCTCCTCCCTGGTCCCCTCGCCGTGGATGACCATGGGTTCCATGATGATGGCCCCCACGCTCATGCGCGGGTTGAGGGAGGCGTAGGGGTCCTGGAAGATGATCTGCATGGAACGGCGCACGACCTTCATTTCCCGGTGGGAAAGCTTGAGGATGTCCCGCCCCTCGAATAGAACCTCGCCCCTGTCCGCCTTTATCAACCGCAGGATGAGGCGGGCCAGGGTGGATTTCCCGCACCCCGACTCGCCCACCAGGCCCAGGGTCTGACCTTCCCGTACCTCCAGGGAGACATCGTCCACGGCTTTCACGGAGCCCCCCAGCCGGGAGAGAATCAGGCCCTTGCCCAGCGGAAAATGCTTCACCAGGCCCCGGGCTTCCAGCAGGATGCCGTTTCCTCCGGTCATGCCCCCAGCACCTCCGCGGCCCGGTCCTCGAATTCGGTGGCGAAGTGGCAGGCGGACAAGTGACCTTCCTCTACCTCCGAAAGCAGCGGCTCCTGTTCGCGGCAGACGTCCTGCTCGAAGGGGCAGCGCGGTGAGAAACTGCAACCCGGCGGCAGGTTTATCAGGCTGGGGGGAGACCCCCCGATGGTCATCAGGCGCTCCCTCTTCTCGTCCAGGCGGGGAACGGAGCGCATCAGGCTCCAGGCGTAGGGATGCCTGGAGCGGTAATAGACCTCTTCCACGCCCGCGTACTCCACTACCTTTCCCGCGTACATGACCAGCACCGTCTCTGCCACTCCGGCCACCACTCCCAGGTCGTGGGTGATGAGCATCACCGAGAGACCTATCTCCTCCCTAAGGCGCCCCAAAAGCTCCATGATCTGGGCTTGGATGGTCACGTCAAGGGCGGTGGAGGGCTCGTCGGCGATGAGCAGCTTGGGCTCGCAGGAGAGGGCCATGGCGATCATGGCCCGCTGGCGCATGCCGCCGGAGAACTCGTGAGGGTACATGCGGTAACGCTCCCTGGCCTGGGGTATCTCCACCATCTCCATAAGCTCGACGGCCCTTTCCCTGGCTTCCTTGCGGGATAGTCCCAGGTGGAGCTGCACCGCCTCCCGTATCTGGTCCCCCACCCGGAAGACGGGGTTCAGGGAGGTCATGGGGTCCTGGAAGATCATTCCAATATGGTTGCCCCGCACCCGGCGCATCTCGGCGTCGCTCAACCGGAGAAGGTCGCGCCCCTCGAAGATCACCTCCCCGCCCTCTATCTTCCCCGGCGGGTCGGGCACCAACCGCATGATGGAGAGGGCGGTGACCGTCTTGCCGCATCCCGATTCGCCCACCACCGCGAGGGCCTCTCCCCGGCGTATCCGGAAGGAGACATCGTCCACGGCCTTGACCACGCCCGCGGGAGTATGGAAGTAGGTGCGCAGGTTGCGCACATCGAGCAGGATATCGCGTCCGCCGTCCATCTCAGATGCTCCCCCTCAGGCGCGGGTCCAGTGCGTCGCGCAGTCCGTCACCCAGCAGGATGAAGGCCAGCACGCTGATGACGATGGCCGTCCCCGGGATGAACATCATCCACGGGTGGGTATTGTAGAATGGCAGGTACTCGGTGAGCATGTTCCCCCAACTGGGCGTGGGAGGCTGCTGCCCCAGGCCCAGGAAGGCCAGCCAGGCCTCGGCCAGGATGGCGCCGCCCACGCTCATGGTTGCGTAGACGATTATGGGCTGGATGGCGTTGGGCATGATGTGCCTCCAGATGATGCGGGAGTGGCTGGCCCCCAGGGCTCTGGCCGCCTCCACGTATTCGTTCTCCTTTACCGAGAGGATGGAGCCCCGGAAGATCCTGGCAATCGTGGCCCAGCCCAGCACCCCGATGGCGATGAAGACGTTTATCAGCCCCGGGCCCAGCACGGTCATGATGGCAATGGCTCCCAGCACGGTGGGGAAGGCGAAGAAGACGTCCGCGGAGCGCATGATGACCGAGTCCGCCCAACCTCCGAAATAACCGGCCAGGGCCCCGAAGAAAAGGCCGAGGAGCAGGGAGATGGCCACGGCCACGATGCCCACCTCCACCGAGATGCGGCTCCCGTATATCAGGCGCGACAGGATGTCCCTTCCCAGCCCGTCCGTTCCCAGCCAGTGCTTGCCGGAAGGTGGTTGTTTCACCCCGCCCGGGGTCCTGATCTCCACCTGTTCGATGGGATCGTAGGGGGCAAGGAAGGGCGCGAAGACGGCCACCAGGATGAGGAGGATAATGACGGCCAACCCCACCATGGCCATCTTGTTGTGTCGCAGGCGGTGCCACACGTCCCTCCATAGGGCGGTTCGCCCGTGCACCCTCTCCTTTTCCAGCTCCGCCTCGAACTCCTCGATCTCCGGACCCAGGAACTCCGGGTGTTCCTTGCCGGGGAGGTAATCCTCGGGCCTCTTGCGGTCCGCCATCTCAGGTCACCTCCGGGGATTCACCCAGGCGGATGCGGGGATCGAGGAAGGCGTAGGAGATGTCCACCAAGAGGTTGATGGCCACGAAGATGAGCACCAGGATGAAGACCAACCCGATGACCATGGTGTGGTCGCGCTGAATGACGGCGTAATACAGCTTGTGACCCACCCCCGGCCAATTGAAGATCATTTCCGTGAGGACCGCGGCCCCAATGAGGACCCCGAAGTCAATGCCCAGGTAGGTGACCACGGGGATGAGGCCGTTCTTCAGGGCGTGCTTGTAGATCACTTTGCGCTCCGAGAGCCCCTTGGCCCGGGCGGTGACGATATAGTCCTGGCGCAGCACCTCCAGCATGGAAGAACGTGCCAGGCGCGCCACGTAGGCCGTGGACACGGCGGCCAGGGCCGTGGCGGGCATCACGTAATAGGGAACGGAACCCCAGAAGCCGGTTCCCGGCGGCGGGGCTCCCGAGGGCGGGAACCAGTGCAACCACTGGGAAAAGAAGAGCTGCATGAGCCGCCCGATCCAGTAAATGGGCATGGCTACCAGCACCGAGGTGCTGATGGTCACCAGGATGTCCAGGAAGGAATAGCGGGACACGGCGGAGATCACCCCGGCCAGGATGCCGAAGATGATAATGATTATCTCCGCGGCGATGGCCAGCTTCACTGACCAGGGCAGGCTCTCCCCGATGATGTCCATGACCGGCCTCTTGTAGGTGAAGGACTCTCCAAGGTCCAGGCGGGGAAGGCCACTGAGGTATATCCAGAGCCGAGAAAGCCAGGGCTTGTCCAGGTTGAACCTCTTGCGGATGTTTTCCAGGGTCTCCTCCGAGGCACCCTTGGGGGCCCGCATGCGGGCGACGTCGCCGGGGAGAGAGGCCATGAGCAGGGAAATGACCAGGACCACCCCGATGACCACGATCACCGTCTGGTAGAAACGGCGCAGAATGAAAAGAAGCATTTTTTTTACGTCTCTCTTTCCCGCCCTCCCGGGCTCCGCTAAAATTTAGCATATGAGAAGGGGGGCCGCAAGGAAATCCCGCAGGCCCCCCTCTAAGAGCGAAAGGACTACTCGGTGGTAGCCGTCTTCTTGAAGTACACCAGCTCCAGTGGGGTGAGGTCGTCGGGTGTCCTCATGTATCCCCCGACCTTGTCGGAGTACACGCGGGAGGTCTTGTAGAACATCAAGGGTATGATGGGCGCGTCCTCCAGGATGAGCCTCTCCGCCTGGCGGTAGAGCTCCAGCCTCTCGTCCTCGTCAGGGGTGCTGCGCGCCTTGAGCAGCAGCTCGTCCACCTCGGGGTTCTTGTACTGGGTCATGTTGTCCACTCCCGCGTTCTCCGAGTAGAAGAGCGGGTAGAGGAAGTTGTCCATGATGGGATAATCTGCCAGCCAGCCGAGGCGGAAGAAGGTTATCTGCTCCCCCTGGATGAGGTCCAGGTAGGTTCCCCACTCGTAACCCTCGATCTTGAAGCTGACCCCCACGTCCTTGAGGTTGGACTGGATGAACTGGGCGATCACGTCGTGCCCCACGCCAGTGTTGTAGCCCAAGGTCAGCTCGGGCAGGCCCTGGCCGTTGGGATACCCGGCCTCCTCCAGGAGCTCCTTGGCCTTCTCGGGGTCATAGGTATATTCCATGGCATCGGCCTGGTAGCCGGGAATGCCCGGGGGCACGATACCCGTGGCCGGCACGCGCTGGCCCTCCATGACCACGTTGCACAGGGTCTCGCGGTCCACGGCGTAGTTGAAAGCCTGGCGCAGGGCCTTGTTGTCCTTCCACGGGGCTGTGTTCATGTTGAACCCGTAGTAGTAAATGCCTAGCATGGGCTTGAAGATGGCCCTCTCTCCGTACTCCGCCGCCGCGGCCTCGAACTGGCCCTGAGGAATCTGGGCGTCGTGCAGGGCTCCCGCCTTGAAGTCCTGGTAGGCGGTCTCCTCGTCCTGGTAGATTTTGAAAACCACCCGGTCCAGGTGAGGCTTGTTCTCCCCGTAGTAATCCTCGAACCTCTCCACCACGATCTGCTGCTCGTGGGTCCAACTCAAGAACTTGAAGGGGCCGGTGCCCACCGGATGCTCGCTGAAGTTCTCGCTCCCGTACTGCTCCACCACTTCCTTGGGGATGGGGGAGAAGACCGGGTGGGCGGTGTGGTAGACGAAGTCCGCGTAGGGATACTCGAGGGTGACCTCCAGGGTGTAGTCGTCGAGGGCCTTCACCCCCGCGAGCGAGGTGGCCGTCTTGTCCTCGTTGAACTCCTTGAAGCCCTTGATGGCGGACATATGGTAGGCGACCTCGCTGGCTGTGGCCGGGTCACAGACGCGGTTCCAAGAATAGACGAAGTCCTGGGCCGTGCACTCCCGGCCGTTGTGGAACTTGACCCCCTTCTTTAGGTGGAAGGTGAAGACGGTGGCGTCCTCGTTCACCTCGTAGGACTCGGCCATGGCCGGCACCAGCTCCATGGTCTTGGGGTCGTTGTCCATGAGGCCGTCGAAGATCTGCTTGCCCACCTCGATACCCTGGGATTCCTGCAGCTGGGCCGGGTCAAGGGACACGGGATCGGATACCAGGCAGTAGTTGAAAGTCCCCCCTTCCTGGATCTCCTCCGCCTCCTTCTTTTCCTCTTCCTTGCCGCAGCCCCCCAGGGTCATGGCCAGCCCTACGAGGAGGGCCATTATCAGCACAGCGATCAGGATAAAACGGCTCTTTTTCATACCCGACCTCCTTGGTCAGTCCGCTCCCGTCCCACGGGAGATAAAAAGGTGGCACATCACTCGCTTAATCCCTTCTCTCACCCCCTTTTCCGGATCACCTTCGCGGCATCCGGCCGCAACGCGAATTGCGGCAGGCGGATTCGAGTCGTGGATTTACACGTTTCTCCGCTCACCCCCCTCCTCGCTTCCGGGCTCCAATGCTTGCGGCCACAAAAATATAATTCTGCATAGCTGCCTCCGGGCAGCATATGGCCTGACCCCGTTTCGACACTTGACGTAATTATAATTTCTCCCCTTTTACGGCGCAAAACATCGGAGTTCACGCCGTCTAAACCGGCCTCTGCGCCGGATTGCGGAGTGGTCGCCCTCACAGGCCGGTGGAGCCGAACCCACCTTCTCCACGGACGGTGTCCTCCAGCTCCTCGACCTCCAAGACCTCGACCCTTTCCACCTTCTGGATGACCATCTGGGCGATGCGGTCTCCCTTCCTGACCTGGAAGGGCTCCTCTCCCAGGTTGACCAGGATGACCTTGACCTCCCCCCGGTAGTGGCAGTCGATGAGGCCGGGGGTATTGACGATGCTGATGCCGTGCCGGGCAGCAAGCCCGCTCCGGGGCTGCACGAAGGCGGCGTACCCCTCGGGCAGGGCCATGGTGAAACCGGTGCTTACAAGCGCCCTCTCGCCGGGCCGCAGGACCACGTCCTCGGCGCTGCGGATGTCCAGTCCGGCGTCGCCGGGATGGGCATAGGAGGGGAGCTCCACGTCCGGGCGGAGCCGCTTGATGCGCAGGGGGACGGCGCCCGAGCCCCGGCCCCCGATCCTTTCCAGGTCAACCAGGGGGACGAGGTCGTAGATCCCGAGGCGTTCGCGCAGCGCCCTTATCTCCTCCACCAGCTCCTCCCCCTCGAGCTCCTTCACGAGGAGGCTTCCCTCCAGCTCCACCTGGAAGTTCTTGCCTGGAAGGAATTCGTATACCACCTTGTAGACGCCGCGTTCCATCTCCCGGTACCCGGCGGACGCGAGATCGTAGGGAACGAGCTCGTAGTTGAGGACCGGCTCGCCCTTGAGCACCACCCGGATCCCGTCCGGATAGACGAAAACGCGCGGAGGGCTGGAGCGGTAGAAGCAGGGCAGGTACACAGCCGCTGGATGCTTTTTCCATATCTCCCGTAGTTTCATTACCATCCCTGCCAGCTGGTCGTCGAGTTGCATACTTTTTACCAAGCGGCCGCCCTCCTTCCTCGTGCTCAACCTTTTTGCCCCTGACCTTCTCACATTTTTGCCGCCATCGACTTCCCGCCGTTCCCCGGCCAAGAACGCCTTATCGCAACCTACAACCGCCTCCTCGTCCGGTCATGATCTTCTCCTCCGCTCGATCCGAAATCCCGACCTTCCGTACCGCCGCTCAATCCTCTATCAAGGCCACCGCCCGTATCCACCCCGCGCTGGCCTTCTTCACCTTCACCGGGAAGCAGAAGAAGGTGAAGCCGTAGGGC
The DNA here is from genome assembly GCA_030019255.1 of Actinomycetota bacterium. Taxonomy (NCBI): domain Bacteria; kingdom Bacillati; phylum Actinomycetota; species Actinomycetota bacterium. The sequence continues at coordinate 253,391 of JASEFK010000004.1, read as the reverse complement.
GGGAGCTGGTCCAGGTTGGCCAGCTTCTCGATGTGGCAGTAGCCCTTCTCGATGGAGGCGAAGTGTCCTTCCCAGATGAGGGAGGAATCCCCGGTCTCCTGGAAATCCCTGGCGATGAGGGGGAGGGGGCGGTCCCAGGACCAGGCATCGGTTCCCGTGACCCTGACCCCGTGCTCCAGTATCCAGAGGGTGGCCTCCCGGCTCATGCCGCAGCCCTTGACCAGGTATTCCGGCTTGCCCCAGTACTTGTCCGCGCCGGTCATGACCAAGACTATATCCCCCTCCTTCAGCCTGTAATCCATCCTTGCCAGGGCCTCCTCCACATCCGAGGCCGTCACCCGGTAACCGTCGGGTAGGTGGCGGAAATCCAGGACCACCCCCGGCCCCATGCACCATTCGAGGGGCACCTCGTCGATGGTGAGCGCAGGCTTGCCGCGGTCCATGGTGGGGTGGTAATGCCAGGGAGCGTCCAGGTGGGTCCCCGAATGGGTGGATAAGGTGACCATCTCCACCGCCCAACCCAGCCCGCCGGGAAGGTCCTTCTCCGGGTCTATGCCCGGGAAGAATTCGGCCATGGAAGCTGCCCCCGCCTGGTGGTCCATGTACATTATCCTGGGGATCATAGCCGGCGGGTCCGAGGGGAGCCCGTCCTCGATGGTTATGCTCAGGTCCACGAGCCTCCTGCCCATCTCCGTTCCTCCTTCCCTCTATCCCAGAGGTCTCTCCCGTCGCCGGAGCCACAGCGCCGTCCGCCTTCCTTGCCGGCGCCCTTCCCTCGCGCGGGCCGCCGGGATCGTCCGATGCGACTAATATAACGCCTGCCGGAGACATTGATAAACGTGGTGGCACTTCCATTCCCATTCTCCTCCCGGCAATGCTTTAATCCTGCTTCCGATCGTAGGCGTTGATAAACGCGCTGGAGCTCCTCCCCGTGCCGCCCGACGCTCTAACCAGGACGTGAATTCCGTCTGGCCGGACTTTAACGCGGGAAGGGGAAATCACAAAGTTGAAAGCTCGAGGGCTTTTGCCGGCGTCCTGTGTTCCCTCGAGCCTTCAACCGGTAAGGGGGGCTCCGCCTAGAAGGCAGTTCCGAAAAATCTAAGAATGGTTTGCTCCCATCACTTTCAGGACCGGTTTGTCTTCTCCGACTCCCAGTATTTTCCTCACCGTTCCCAGCAGGACGTCCAAGTCGAAGGGCTTGGTGAGGTAGTGGATAACGCCCGCTTGGGCGGCCTTTTCCTTCAGCTCGTCGTACGGCAGAGCGCTCAGGAAAAGCACGGGTATGTTGAAGGTCTTGGTGGAGGCGCGCAACTTTTCCACCACGTTCAGGCCGTTTCCGGCGGGCATACGAACGTCCAGGATGACCAGGTCGGGATGCTCCCTGTGCGCCTGCATAACCGCGGACATGCCGTCGAAGGCCGCGCACACATCGTAGCCCTCCGCCATGAAATTGACGCTCAGGATGCGCACCAGTTCCTCGTCGTCGTCCACGATGAGTATTTTCTTCCGCTGCTCCACCTCGAGCCCCCTTTCTACTTCAACCGGTATCGGGTTAATCGTAGGAAAGGGGAGCCGAGCGCATCCCTCCACGGGGTGATTAAGTGACTCCGGAGGTCTTACGCCTCCCTTATGGGCGAGCCGGGCAAGTCCCCGTGTTGTTCCGGCGGATCAAGAATCCCTTGGGGATGCCGCAGGCGTGGTTGAAATCATTCGGCGGACCGTTAAAAAAATCGGGTGGCAACTACCATCATGGGTTGGCCTGCGTGTAGCCCTCAAACAAATCCGCGGTATATTCTCTCATGATGGAACCTTTTCCGGGAGGACCGATCCGCAGCGACTATTCGAGCATCCACATGGTCGGCGAGGTGAGATTTATCGGGCGGGGATCACCTCCACCCTTAGGTCACCGTCCTCCGCCAGCTCCCACCGGCAGTCGCCCCTCTTGCCGACGGCCAGCTCGAATATTCCCAGGGTCAGCCCCACCAGATATTCGGGGATAGCGGGGTTGACCACCACCGCCTCCAGCCTTTCCGGGGAAAGCGCCAGCGTCGTCAGGAGCCCCAGGCCACGAAGGGCCGCCCGCAAGCGCAGGCCCTCGAAGCCGCTGCGCGCCTCCTCCACCCCCATGGCCTCCAGGGTGTTCCTGCGCTCCGCATCGATGATAGTGGGGGTGACCCGTTCCCCGAGCTCGTGCCTCAGCTCATCGAAGACGGCACGCATGGCCGCGGTGCCGAAGAAGGCCAGCCTCCTGTCACTCTCCGTGTCCCGTATGATGCCCCGCGAGAGGTCCCAGGAGAAGCGGACCAGCTCCCGCGGCGCGCCGCAGGAAGGGCAGGGGGTGTAGGACATGTCTCCCGGCTTGCGTGCCACCCCGTTCTCCACCCGGAAGTATTCCTCGTTCAGGCGCTCCCCGCTGATGGTTACGTCCACTTGGTGGCGCCTCTCATCCAGCGCCTGGTGAGTGAGGGAGGCCCAGCGCCTTTCCAGGACTTCCGCGGCCCCCTTGAAGTCCCCGCAGAAGAGGGGCAGGGAATAGGGGTCCTCGATGAACACGGTGACCCTCTCCGGCCTCCCCCGCCGGGGAAACTGCCCTCCCACGGTTATCTTGCCGTAGCCCATCACCAGGCCCTGGGCCTCGATGGCGTACATGAAGGCCCGGTAGCCGACAAGGCGCGCGGCCAGGTTCACGTACCAGGGCAGGGTACGCTTCAGGAATGCACGGGTGGCCCGGCTCTTGGAGGCGATGACCAGCTCCCATAGGTGTTCCTCGGTGACTCCCAGGGACTCGGAGATGGAGGACCACATGCGGTCCAGGTTGCCGCACTCGAAGAAGATCATGCGGTGCGCGGGGTCCTTGACCTGGGTGATGGTGCCGTCGGGGTTCCAGCGCATGGTGCGGGATATGCCCAGGGGTATCCCGCACTCCCGGCAGGTCCTGGTGGCTTTCATCTTCACCCCCCGTTCCATGGGGCCGCTCAGGCCCCGATGTAGGCCCTCTTCACTTCCTCGTTGCCGGCCAGCTCCTCGGCGCTGCCCTCCAAAACGATGCGCCCGTTCTCCAGCACGTAACCCCGGTCGGATATGGAGAGGGCCATCCCGGCGTTTTGCTCGGAGAGGAATATGGTCACCCCGCGCCGGTTGATGTCCTTTATGGTCTCCATGATCCGGGTCACTACCAGGGGGGCCAGCCCCAGGGAAGGCTCGTCGAGCAGGAGGAGCCGGGGCCGGGCCATGAGGGCCCGGGCTATGGCCAGCATCTGCTGCTCCCCGCCGCTCAGGGTCCCGGCATCCTGCTCGCTGCGCTCCTCCAGTATGGGGAAGAGCTCGTATACCTCGCGCAGGGCGGAGGCCACGTGCTCCCGGTCCCGGTGATGGGAGTAGGCTCCCATCATCAGGTTCTTCCTCACCGAGAGGCGGGGAAAGAGCTTTCGCCCCTCGGGACACAGGGACACCCCCATCCTCACGATCTGGTCCGGCCGGCTGCGGGTGATGTCCTCTCCCTGGAAGCTTATGGTTCCACGCACGGGCTTGATGAGGCCGCTGATGGTCTTGAAAAGGGTGGATTTCCCGGCCCCGTTGGCCCCTAGCAGGGTGACCAGCTCGCCCTCCTCCACCTTCAGGGACACCCCGCTGATGACCTCGTGCTTCCCGATACTGCAGAAGACATCCCGCATCTCAAGCATAGCACTCACCCAGGTATGCCTCGATGACCTCCGGGTTCTCGCAGACCTCCTGCGGCAGCCCGTCGGCTATCTTCACCCCGAAATTGAGGACCACGATGCGGTCCGCCAGGCTCATCATCATGCGCATCTTGTGCTCGATCACGCACACCGTGATCCCCAGGTCGCGGATGCGCGCTATGAGGTCGATGATGGTGTCCGTCTCGCCCATGCCCACCCCGCCGGTGGGCTCGTCCAGGAGGAGCAGCCTGGGGTCCCCCATGAGGGCCACCCCGATGGCCAGCCTCTTCTGGGCTTCTTGGGGGATGGAGCCCGCCGGCATGTTCGCGTACTCCCCCAGGCCGGTGAAGGCCAGCACCTCCCCGATCTTCTCCACCACCTCCCTCTTCTCCCTCCTGGCGCGCGGCGTCTGCAGGACCACGTCCCACAGGCCGGAGCGGGTGCGCATGCGCCGGCCGATAATCAGGTTGACGTAAACCGGCAGCTCCTCGAAGAGAGCGGTGGTCTGGAAGGTGCGGGCGATGCCCGCCTGGGCCACCCGGTAGGGTTTCCACCCGGTGATGTTCTTCCCATCGAAAAGGATGCGTCCCCCGTCGGGGGTGAGTATGCCGCTAATAAGGTTGAAAAGGGTGGACTTGCCCGCCCCGTTGGGGCCGATGATGCCCAGGATGGATCCCTCCTGGACCTCGAAATCCACCTTGTTAACCGCCACCAGGCCCCCGAACATCTTGGTGAGGCCCTCCACGCGCAGGATGCTCATCCCTCGACCACCTCCCCCGCCCCGCGTCCGGCCCACCACCGTTTAAGCCTGTCCCACAGCTGCTGCACCCCGCCCGCTACGCCGCGGGGGAAATAAATGATGACCACGATGAGGAGGAGTCCGAAGATGGCGTAGCGGTATTCCCCCACCACCTTCTCTATGTACTCGAGGAGGTAATAGAGGCCCACTGCGCCCACCACCGGCCCGGAGAGGGTGGCCGCACCGCCGATGAGCACGTAGACCAGGAGGTTGAAGGAATATGTATAGCTGGTGATGGTGTAGTCCAGGTGCCCGTTCTCCAAGGCCAGGAGGGCCCCGGCCAACCCCACGATGAAGCAGCTGACGGTGAAGGAGAGCAGCTTGTAGCGGAAGGTGTCGATGCCCACCGCTTCGGCCAGGTTCTCGTTGCTCCGGATGGACATGAAGGTCACCCCGAGCAGGGACTTGACGATCATGCGCACCACCACCAGCACCACCACCAGTGCGGCGAGTATGAAGTAGTACCGGGCCCAGCGTTGCTCCAGGAAGGCGGGCTTGGGAACCCGCTGTCCCTGGTAACCTCCCGACAACCAGGTCCAGTTCTCGAAGACCTTGAAGATGATGACGTTGAAACACAGGGTCACGATGGCGAAATAAGGTCCTTTGGTACGTAGGGAGGGCAAGCCTACCAGGAAGCCCAGCGCGGCGGGGATCAGGCCGGCCACCAGGAGGGCCGGCCAGAAGTTCCAGCCCAGCCTCTCGGCGAAGATGCCGAAGGCGTAGGCGCCGATGCCCAGGAAGGCCCCGTGAGCCAGGGAGGCCTGGCCGGTGTAGCCCAAGATGAGGTTGAGGCTCACCGCGGCGATGGCCCAGGCCAGGGCCAGGGTGAGTACCCGCAGCTGGTACTTCTCCAGTCCCACCCAGGGCAGGAGGACAGCCAGCCCCAGCACGGCGAGGAGGAGAGCGGGCTTGGTGGCCTTCTTCCACTTCTCCGGCATCTCCACCCCCCTCACTCCCTTCCCCGGAAAAGCCCCGTGGGGCGCACGGCCAGGATGATGATCAGCACCGCGAAGGCGAAGACGTCCTTGTACGCGGAGGAGACGTAGGCGATGGCCATGGCCTCTAAAACCCCCAGGAGGTAACCTCCCACGATGGCTCCCTGCATGCTCCCCAGGCCTCCCAGGACCACGATGACGAAGGCCTTGAGGATGAGCACGCTCCCCATCTCCGGGGCGATGAAGGCCAGGGGGGCCATGAGCACCGCGGCAGCGGCGGCTAGGGCGGTGGCGATGGCAAAGGTCAGGAGGGAGATGCGGTTGACGTTTATCCCCACCAGGGCCGCTCCCTCGCGGTCCTGGGCCACGGCCTCGATGGCCGTACCCAGGCGGGTTCTCTTGATGAACAGGTGAAGGAGGACCACCAGCAGGGCGGCGCCGACAATGACAATGAGCCTCTGGGCCTCCATGCTCACCCCGCCGACGGAGAACACCCTGTCGATGGGCTTGGGTACGCTAAGGGACTTGGGCTGGATGGCCCGGACCATGGTTTCCAGGAAGAGGATCAACCCGATGGCAGCGATGAAGGTGTTGATGTGTGGCTGTTCTCGAAGGGGACGGTAGACCAGCCGCTCCACGATGATCCCCCCGAGGGCCAGGGCGATCATGCACAGGGGGAGGGCCAGCCAGTAGTTGACCTTGACCAGGACCATGAGGATGTACAGGAGGTAAGCTCCCACCATGTACAGGTGACCGTGGGCGAAGTGGGAGATGTCCAGGATGCCGAAGATGAGGGTCAGCCCCAGGGCCACCATCACGTACTGGCTCCCCAGCTGGATGCCGATGATCAACTGGTTGAGGAAGAAGGACAACTCAACCTCTCCTTGGCGTCAGCCTCCGGCCTTCCAATCCCCGTTCACCCTTTAAACCTCATCCCCGGCAAGGAGCTCCGCCGCTTCCCGGAACCTTCGCGCGGCCGCTGCCTTTTTCGCTTAATAAGCGCTTTGTGAAACGACGATCCCGTCCCTTCACGTACCGTGCCGTAAAGATATTTCGGGTTTCTTTAAGGCCTCTCCGGGAAAGATATCCCGCATGACAGCCGTCCAGCCGGCGACTCGAATTGTTTTTTTATTCGGTAAAGGTGCCCGCCACTTTACCCGTATTCCAGTTATTTTCCGGCCCAGAATTCCGCGGCATGGTTCCCGGTTTCCATCTCCGTATCCCAGCCCCACAAAGGCAGGGAGGGAAGCCAGGACGGCTTCCCTCCTCCTCTCCTCATCCCAAGACCCAGTGGGCCTTACTGCTTCCACCACTCGATGGGCTCTCCCGCGACGAATTCTCCGTTCTCCACGATCACCGAGGTGCCCGGCATGAACAGGGCGCCCGTCTGGTCGTTGATGCCTGCGTACTCCACCGGCAACTCCTCGCCCGAGGTCACCGAGACGTCCCCCTTGGCGAAGGCGGCGCGGATGGCGGCCACGTCATCCACGCTCCCCGCCTCCTCCATGGCCTTGACCAGGATGTGGAAGCCGGTGTAGCAGATGGCCGCCTCCCAGGTGAAACGCCGGTTGTATTCCTTCTCGAACTTCTCCATGATCTCGAGGGTGGCCGGCCAGATGGACTGGTTCACCGGGAGCACCCCGATGCAGCCCTCCAGCTTCTCCATGCCGGTGGTCTCCTCGATGATGTCCAGCTTGGCCTGGTCGATGACGATGAACCCTCCCTTGAAGCCCAGGCTGCGCGCCTGGTCGATGACCAGGGCCGTGGGCTCGGAGGGTCCGCCGCAGAAGATGACGTCCGGGTTGGCTGCCAGCACCGTGGTCAGGTAGGGGGTGAAGTCGGTCTCCGTGTAGTAGCTGGCCGGCGCCTCGGCCACCACCGTTCCGCCCGCCTTGGTCCAGGCGTCCTTGAAGGTCTTGCCCCACAGCTCACCATAGGCCCCGGTGGTCTGGAGCATTCCCACTTTCTTCCATCCCTTGGTCAAGGCCCTGGTTATCCAGTCCTTCACATACACCGAGAAGGGCGGGGGAAGGGTGACCATGTACTTGTTGGGCTTCTGCGCGTAGAGGGGCACGCTAGTATAGGCCATGATCAGGAATTCCTCGCCCGCCATCTCGTTTATCCCCATGAGGGACTGGATGGTGTTGGCGGTGGGGTCCCATATTACCTTGATATCTTCCTCGAGCACGAAGCGCTGGGCGTTGCTCAGCGATTTCTCGGGAACCATCTCGTCGTCGGCCGACACCAGCTCGAAGACGTAAGTGGTATCCCCGATCTTTATCCCTCCCTTGGCGTTGATCTCCGCTATGGCCATGTCCAGGCCGGCCTTGATGTCCTGGCCGTATCCGGCCCCGATACCGCTCAGGGGAGCGGTGAGGCCGATCTTGACCACCACCTTCTCCCCTTCCGCCTCGCCGCCGCAACCGGCAATTCCCATGACCACCAGGAGCACGGCCGCCACAAGACCTACCGCCGCTTTCCACCGCATTCCCATCAACCCCCCTCCTTGTCCATCCGAATTAACCTCTCTTCCTTTCCTGCCCTGCCCCGGCCCGCACCGGGAGTACGTTCTTACATTCGGAAATCCGGTTACCGGGTTCAGCCCCGGTCCTGCTGCTTCCTGCCCTTCCCGGAAACGGTTGTCGCGATATCTCCAGGGTTTGAACGCCTTGATTTTTCCTTTCCCGTACCGGGACCGTCGGCTACCGCGGAAGCATGACTCGGCGTGGAAGATGCTGTGATCCAACGAGAAAGATACTGCGATCTTACTGGAATCCCTGCCCCAACCCGTTTCCGGACCATTTAATAAAAATGCAGCCTGGCAGTTTGCAAATTCCACATCACCTCCCCCTCGCCTCCCCTTCGTGGGAAGGCCGCGCCGCGTGCATTCCCCTCGCTGGTGTAAAAAGTATAGCATGTTTCGCTTATTAATTCAGCCGGCCAGACGAAAATCCTTCCCCATGTTCAAGGATAGCCCCGCCACCGACAGCCTTCGTCCCCCTCGCCGGTGTCTGGTTCCTCGACCGAAAAGGAAGATCTCACCGCCGCAAGAGGAAGCCTCCCTGTTGTGCGTAGGGAGCGTAGGCCTCCCCGCCGGGGATCGCCTGGTAGCTCCCGGTGATCTCCCGCCGGGAAACGGATACCGTTCCCTCAAGGTTCAATCGCAACGGGACCTGTCCGGTCCCGGGGCCGGTCTTGAGAACCAGGTCCGCCTGGGCTCGAAAGCTCCCGCTGCCCGCATCCCAGGCGTAACGACCGTCCATCAACTTGATGACGCCGATGTAATCGGGAGGCAGGGCGATGCCGCCGTCCTCGCCCAGTAGGAGGTGACAGTTCTTCAAGGTGAAGGGTTCACCCTCCATCTCCAGGACCCAGCGGCCGCAGATGCCCGACAGCTCCTCCACGGGCGCCGCTTCCTCCCAGCTCAACGGGTCCGGGAAACTGATAACCACCGCCTGGCTTTCCCCTTCCCCCTCGGGGACCACGCTGAAGCCGCCTCCTTCTCGGGCTCCCTGCTCCGGCCCGGAGCTTTCCACCTCCCCCTCCGAGGCCGGAGGTTCCTCCTGTGCCTCCCGGTGTGCCGCGTCATTCCGGGAATCCCCGCCCGTTCCTCCCGGCCCGCGCACCAGCAACAGGGCGACGACCGCGGCGGAGGCCAGCGCGCCGAGGACGAGGAGCAGGCATTTTCTGGAAATCAAAAGATTCCCCCCTTCTCCTGAACCGGCATGAGGGCCCCGCGATCAGTCCAGGTCCACCAGGCGCTTGACCAGCTTGACCTTGTCCTCCAGGTCGGCCAGGCGCCGGATCATGATGCGCTGGGCCTGGGGAGAACCCGCCCCGTGGATGCTCTCCGTGAGGTAAGCGGCAGCCCCGCAACCCACGGTCATGTTCTCGATGAACTTGAGGACCTTGATGCGGTCCATGGTGGGTATGTCCGCCGAGCCCCGGAGGTATTTCTCCAGGTAAGGCGCTATCTCCGGGTTCTCGAAGTCCTTCTGGGAGGGCATGGTCACCACCAGGCCGCCGGCGATGTCCTGCAGGAGGCGGGCAATCTCGAAGGGGAAGCGGGTCACGTTCTGCTTGCACACGTTGGCCAGGAGCACGTCCACCAAGTAGCACCCGGAGGGGGTGGGCACGCCGCGGGCACTGCAGGCGATGCCGCAGGAGAACAGGGTCTCGTTGAGGTGGATCATCTCCGTTATCTTGTCCCGCACGTGGCTGGCCCCCTCCACGCCCTGGTAGACGGCGGCCAACTGGGCCGCCCCCACCAGGACGTCGCCCACTCCCACCTTGCAGCCCCCGTAGCTCTGGCGGTGGTAGGCGGCGAAGCGCTCCACCACCTTCCCGCTCTGGTCGTACTCGCCGCACATGAAGACCCGCTCCCAGGGGACGAAGACGTCGTCGAAGATGATGAGGGCCTCCTGGCTTCCATATCTTGGGTTTCCTACGTCCAGCGGACTTCCCTCCAGCTTGCGGGTGTCCGAGGGCTGGCGCCCCAGGACGAAGGTTATCCCCTCCGCGTCGGCGGGGACGGCGAAAGAGACGGCGTAATCCGCCTCTTCTTTGCGCATGGCCGTGGTGGGCATGACCAGGATGTGGTGGGAGTTGAGGGCCCCCGTCTGGTGGGCCTTGGCCCCCCGGACCACGATGCCCTCGGGTCGGCGTTCCACCACGCGCACGAATAGATCCGGATCCTGCTGCTCCGCGGGGCGCAGGCCGCGGTCGCCTTTGACGTCGGTCATGGCCCCGTCCACCACCAGGTTCTCCTCCTGGATGAAGCGGAGATATTCCTTGAAGCGCTCGTGGTATTCCGTCCCGTGCTCCTGGTCGCACTCGTAGGTCACCGAGTAGAGGGCGTTGAAGCCGTCCATGCCCACGCAGCGCTGGAAGCAGGTGGCCGTGCGGCGCCCGAGCAGGCGCTGCATGAGCACCTTCTTCACCAGGTCGTCGGTATCCTGGTGGATATGGGTGAAGCGGCTGATGCGCTTACCTGTGAGGTGGGACACGGCGAAGAGCAGTTCCTCCGCCTCCGGCTCGTCGCCCCGGTTGTAGGTCTCGGCCATGGCGTTCATGGAGGGCCGGATCATGGGGTGATCCACCGGGTTTTCCACCCGCTCGCCCAGTAGATAGATGCGCCTCTGCAGCGCCCGCAGGCTTTCCACGTAGGCTTCCGGACTGTCGATTTTCATCGGGAACCCTCCTTTTACCGCCGTCCCGCCTCCCGGCCTCCCTTCCGCTTCCTACTATCGGCCTGATCGCTGCCCCTCCGGGAGAACGGCAAGACTCCGCCGCACGGGTCCATCGACCGCATGATTTTTCGTATACCCGCGAGTAAATTTTACATCATCGTCCTTTTCTCTCGCACAACGGACGTCAGGCGCTTCGATCCCTGTTTCGTGAAAGCCGTCCCCCGTTTTCCCACAACCCTTGCGCGCCGCTTCACGAAGCACGGGAATCATCCCCTACCTGCGGCGGGAAGCGAGTATTGCGGAACTTGGCCCCGCCATGAAGGCCCCGGTCACCGGACGGTACTGCTTCCATACCCGAGGAAACGGAAAGAATCGTCCCCCTCGAGAACCGCGGGTCCCGCGGAAAGCGCCTTTATCTCCTCCATCGCTCCCCGGAAGGGGGTCAGCACCCGCACCCTATCCTCCCCCACCTGGAGCACCCGGGCAAGGTCCCTGGTGATACCCCTCCCGTCGTTCAGTCCCAGGAGCTGTCCCTCACGCAATGTCTCCGCGGAGGCCGCGATGCGGTTGGAAGTGGGCATCAACTCCACCTTCCCCAGTTCGAGGGTCACCTCGCGTCCCGCGGCGAAATAACGTCGAAAGAGCTCCCGCCGGTAGGCGGCCCTTTCCTCGCGGCTCCGGCACTTGGCCTCGGGGGAAGGGCTGATCCTCATCAGCTCCCCATAGGTATTTTCTTCCAGGCTCCGGAAGATGTGCTCCGTCTCCCCCTCCCGGTCCAGGACCACCAGGAGGTCGGGCCGCAGGGCGCGTATCTTGCAACGCTTGAGGAGGGCGGCCAGCCCACCCTCCACCATGCCCGAGGTGTCCACGAGAAGGACGTCGTAGCCCTCCTCCACGGCGCGCCTCTCCAGGCGCAGCCCGGCCTCGATCACCGAACCAACGTCGAAGGCCGGCGAGAGGAATCCGAGGAAGACCATGGCCGTGGGGAACAGCGGATCGCCTCCCGCCTCCCAGGGAAGCTGGAGGCCAATGCAGCCCGGCGGACCCACCGTGGATTGCCCCAGGTCGAAATCCAGCACCCCCACCCGCCTCCCGGCCTCGGCGAGCGCTCCCGCCCAATGCCGTGCCAGGAAGGTTTTCCCGCTGTCCGTTCCCCCGATGAACATTACCTTGCGGTACTCCGCGACGATTGCCGGGGCGGCGAGCAATTCTTGGGCATCATCCCCCTTCATGGTCCTCCCATGTCGGTTTCAAGCGCGTTTTCCTGCGGTCCCTCAGGACGCCGTAACCGAAAGGCATAGGCATAATATGATTATAGGCAAAGCCAGCGTGGGCCGCGCCGCGCCACGACCGGGGGCTGGTTGGACTGCAATGGATCGTTTTCGTCTCTTCCGTGAGCGGAGTGGACGCTCATGGGAACGAAGGGAAGGGAGGTCGAGCATGCACAACGTGGAAAAGCTGGATCACGTGGCCTTCGCGGTCAAGGACAAGGAGCTGGCCGCGGCGTTCCTCACCCGGGTGCTGGGAGCCAGGGAGGTCATGGACATGGAGTGGGGCGGTTTCCGCTTCGCCTCCTTCCTCCTGGGCTCGGGGAGCATGCTGGAGCTGGTCTACTCCTCCGATCCCGACAACTTCGTGAACCGCTTCATCGCCCGGCGCGGAGAGGGCCTGCACCACCTGACCTTCAAGGTCAGCGACCTGGAGGGGACGGTAGAATACCTGCGCGGCCAGGGCCTCAACCCCTTCGACATCAACACCTCCAACCCACTGTGGAAGGAATGTTACCTGCATCCCCGCGAGGCCCTGGGAACCCTCATCCAGTTCGCCGAATTCCCCGAGGAGGAGTGGATGAGGATCTGGCAGCAATCGTTGAAGAAGGCGCCCTGAGGCGAACTTCAGCAGATGCGGGGAAAGTGCTCGCCGGAGGGCATGCGCAAGAGGCGCGAGGACCCTAGCGGGGTGAGGATGGAGACCCGGCCACGGGGTCCTTCCAGCACGCTTCCGATGACCGCAGCCTCCCTCCCCAGGGGGTGAGCGCGCATGGCCTCCAGAACCGCGGGGGCCGACTCCGGGTGCACGGCGGCCAGGAGCTTCCCCTCGTTGGCCAGGAGGAGGGGATCCAGGCCCAGCATCTCACAGAAGGCCCGCACCCCTTCCCGCACCGGGATGTCCGCTTCCCTCACCTCCAGGGAAACGCCGGAGGCGGAGGCCATCTCCTTCAGGGAGGCCGCCAGTCCTCCCCGGGTGGGGTCCCGCAGGGCGTGCACCTCGCCCACCTCCAGCATAGTCTCCACCAGCGCGTTCAAGGGGGCGCAGTCCGACTCCACCTCCACCTGGAAGTCAAAGCCCTCCCGGCGGCTGAGCACCGCGGTCTCGTGATCCCCCACGCACCCGCTGACCAGCAGGAGATCGCCGGGCCGCGCCCCCCGGATGGAGACCTCCCTTCCCGGGGGGATGATACCCACCCCCGCAGTGTTGATGTACATCCCGTCCGCGGCGCCCTTCTCCACCACCTTGGTATCCCCGGCCACGATCCGCACCCCGGCCCTCTCCGCCCAGTGGCCCGCCGAGGAGAGCACCCGCCCCAGCACCTCGCGGGGAAGCCCCTCCTCCAGGATGAGTCCCAGGGTCAGGTAAAGGGGCCTGGCCCCGCGCATGGAGAGGTCGTTCACCGTCCCGCACACCGCCAGTTTCCCGATGTCCCCCCCGGGGAAGAAGAGGGGCTTGACCACGAAGGAATCGGTGGTGCAGGCGAGGCGGAAACCGGGCTCCGCGCCGTCCAGGAGGAGGGCGGCGGCGTCCTCCCCGTCGGGTAGAGCGCTCTTACCCAGGGCGGGGTAGACCACCTCCTCCAGGAGGTCCAGCATCCGGGAACCCCCGGCGCCGTGGGCCATAGTGATGGTCCCGCCCCTTCCCTCGGCCATCCTCAGCGGCCCTCCTCCTCGTAAAGGTAGTAGGAGGCGCAGGTCCCCTCGCTGGAGACCATGCAGGGCCCGAAGGGCGAGTCGGGGGTGCAGGAGCGGGCGAACAGCGGGCACTCCGTGGGCCTTATCCTCCCGCACAGGACGTCGCCGCAGCGGCAGCCGCTCCTCTCCCTCACCTCCGGGACCTCCACCTCCCAGCTACCGGCGTCCAGGTCCGCGAACTCCTCGCGCAGCGCCAGCCCGCTCCCCGGGATGAGGCCCAGGCCCCGCCATTCCGCGTCCGCCTCCCGGAAGACGCGGCACATGGTCTCTCTGGCCCTGCGGTTCCCCTCCGGGCGGACGGCCCTCGAGTACTCGTTGGCCACCTCCGGCTTCCCCTCCGCCTTCATGCGCAGCAGGAGATACACGGCGCGCAGGATGTCCGCCGGCTCGAACCCGGAGATCACGCAGGGAATACCGTGCTCGCGGGGCAGGAAGCGATAGGCCTCCGTGCCCAGGACCACGCTCACGTGGCCGGGGAGCAGAAAACCATCTATGGAAAAGTCTTCCATATGAACCAGCGCCTTCAGCGCCGGGGGGATGAGCTTGTGCAGGCTAAGGACGAAGAAGTTTCCCAGCCCCTCCTCCCTGGCCCGCAGCACCGCGGCGGCCACCGTGGGGGCGGTGGTCTCGAAGCCCACCCCCAGGAAGACCACCCGGCGATCCGGGTTCTCCCTGGCCAGGGCCACGGCGTCCAGGGGAGAGTACACCACCTTAACCGCCGCCCCCCGGGAGGAGGCCTCCAGAAGGGTCCCCTGTGGGCCTGGGACCCGCACCATGTCCCCGAAGGTGGCCAGGATCACGTCCTCGATGGAGGCCAGGGCCAGGGCCCGGCCCATGTCTCTTTCCGAGGTCACGCACACAGGGCAACCCGGCCCGGAGACCAGGTCCACCTCCGGGGTCAGCAGGGGACGCAGCCCGGAGCGGGAGATGACCATGGTATGGGTGCCGCATACCTCCATGAGCACCGCGCTCGTGTCGAGCTCCCTTATGGCCCGGAGCTGCCCCTGCAGGATAGCGGGGGAGCGGTATTCATCAAGATATTTCAAATCGCCCCATCCCTTTCCTCGGACCGGCATGAAGAGCGTTGCGGGCTTTCGATGTTCCGGTGTGGGAACGTCAACGTGCTCCTCCCCTCTACTCGTAAAGGGGCCCGTACTCGGCGGCCTCCTCCAGGATGGCCAGGGTCCTCTCCGCCTCTTCGCGGTCCACCTTCTCCATGGCGAAGCCGGCATGGACCAGGACGTAATCTCCCACCTTCACGCCGTCCAGGAGCATGAGGCTCACCACCTTGCGCACCCCTCCGATCTCCACCAGCGCGGTCTCGTTCTCCTGCAGTTCCACGACCTCAGCGGGTATGGCCAAGCACATCGCTTTCCTCCGTTCTCTTCACGGGAGACCTCGCGGTTGGTCATGGTTCCTCCGCGGTCATTCCGGTAGACATACGGTAGACAGAGACATTATATTATCATCCACCCACCTCCAACCGCTCTGGATGCATCCCGACCTGAATACCATATATTACCAACCCTGGAATTCCTCCCCTCCCAGGGCACCGGCCGAAACCCCGACTACCGTACGACAAGCTTCCAACCTCCTTCAACTCTGCCCTGCCCACCTTTACCCTACACCTTGTGCGGTTACCCCTCGGAGGATGACCTTTCCAGCCCCGGGCACGAGGGTGGGCGCCTCCGATCCCCAACCCGGACAGATCATGCCTTGCGACCCTCCTGCCACCGCCTCGCCGCGGCCACCGCCTGGCCCAGGGAGATACCCCCATCGTTGCAGGGCACCCTGCGGTGCAGAAGGCACCGGAATCCTTTCTCTTCCAGGAGTTCCACCACTAGGGGGGTGAGCAAGCGGTTCTGGAATACGCCCCCGCTCAGGGCCACCCTCTCCAGGCCGGTCTCCTCCCGCAGGGCCCGGCACATCCTCGCCACCCCCCGGGCCAGGGCGGCGTGGAAACGGGCGGCGACCGTGGCCGGATCGGTGCCCCGGGAAAGGTCCTCGAGCACCGCCAGGACCATGGTCCGGGTGTCCCACACCATGGGACGTCCATCCTCGGAGATGTCGACGGGGTAGGTATTTTCCCGCAGGGAGGAGGGGGCGCGCGAGGCCAGGGCTTCCAGCTCGCAGGCCGCCTGCCCCTCGTAGTAGGCGCGCGTCTTAAGGCCGATGAGGGCGGCCACAGCGTCGAAGAGCCGCCCGGCGCTGGAGGTGAGAGGGGTGTTGAAACCGCTCCTCAACTGGGCGGCGAGGGCCTCCGCCCGTCGCCCGGGATCCCACAACACCTCACCGCCGGCCGCAGCGTCCCCATCCGCTCCCCGCGCGGCTTCCCCTGCTGGACAGGTTCCCCCTTCCCGGAATCCTTTCCAAGCCGACCTTCCCGGGCGAGGGTCGCCTTCGGGGACGTGGAAAGACGGCTTAGCCGTGGCGGTCTTCGCCGGACAGGCCTCCCCGCTCTTCCCTCCTTCCCTCCCTCTCCCCATGAAGGCGAGATACCTTCCCAGCACCCGCCCCTCGTCTCCCCCGCAGACCTCCCACAGGACTCCGAAGGCCATGCGGTCCAGCTCCTTCACGCAGGCCTCCCCGCCCGGCATGGGAAAGGCGTACAGGTGTCCGGCGCGCTCGAACTCCACCTCGTCGCCGAGGAGGAATTCCCCACCCCAGACCGTGCCGTCCGTGCCGTAGCCGGTGCCGTCCCAGGAGACACCGATGACCCGGCCGCTCTCCCCTCCGTCCGCCAGGCAGCTCACTATATGTGCGTGGTGGTGTTGCACGGCCACGCGGGGGAGCCCGAACTCCGCGGCCAGCTGGGTGGAGAGGTAGTCCGGGTGGAGGTCGTGGGCCACCAGTTCCGGCCGGAGGGAGAATAGGCGCCGCATGGCCTCCATAGCCTCCTCGAAGTGTCGGAGGGTCTCCGCGTTGTCCAGGTCCCCAATGTGCTGGCTCAGGAAGGCGTGCTTCCCGCGCAGGAAACAGAAGGTGTTCTTGAGCTCCGCCCCCAGGGCCAGGACCTCCACCGGGCTCCCCTCGCTCAGGACTACCGGGTAGGGCGCGTAACCCCGAGCCCGGCGCAGGGGGTATTCCTTCCCCAGGAGGACGGAAGTCACCGAGTCGTCGTACCTCACCAGTATGTCGCGGTCGTGCATGAGGAAGTAATCGGCGATGCCTGCCAGGCGGCGGCGCGCCTCACCGTTGTCCTTGGCGATGGGCTCCTCGCTCACGTTCCCGCTGGTCATCACCAGGGGGATCCCCGCCTCCGCCATGAGTAGGTGGTGCAGGGGGGTGTAGGGGAGAAAGAGGCCCTGGTTCCGCAGGCCCGGCGCCACCTCCCGCGAGAGACGCGAACCCTCTTTCTCCGTAAGCAGCACGATGGGGGCGCGGGGGGAGGAGAGGAGCTTCCTTTCCTCCTCGCTCACCTCGCAGTACCTCTCCGCCTCCTCCAGGCTCCCCACCATGACCGCCAAGGGCTTGGCGTAACGGCGCTTGCGCTCCCGCAGGCGGGAAACGGCCTCGTCGCTTCCGGCGTCGCAGGCCAGCTGGAAACCTCCCAGCCCCTTCACGGCCACGATCTTCCCCTCCCGCAGGGCCCGGGCCGCCAGGACGACCGGGTCCCCGTCCACCGTTTCCCCCCTCTCGTCCTCCAGCCACAACCGAGGTCCGCAGCGGGAACAGGCGTTGGGCTGGGCGTGGTAGCGCCGGTCGGCGGGGTCGTTGTATTCCCTCTCGCATTCCGAGCACATGGTGAACCCGGCCATGGTGGTCAGGGGACGATCGTAGGGGATGCCGCCGATGATGGTGAAGCGGGGCCCGCAGTTGGTGCAGTTGATGAAGGGGTAGCGGTAGCGGCGGTCATGCGGGTCGAACAGTTCCCGCCGGCAGTCGGGACAGGTGGCCAGGTCGGGGGAGACCAGGGCTACCTTCTCCCCGGCATGGGAGCTCTCGCGGATGCGAAACTCCCCGGTGGCCGGTACGGCCTCGGCGGCCGCGGGAAGGTCACCCGTTCCGGGGATCTCCTCGGCGCGGATCTCCTCGATCACCGCCGCGGGAGGCGCCTTTCTGGAAATGTCTTCCAGAAAATTCTCCAGGTCCCGCCTCCCGCCGCAGGCGAGGATGCGGGCTCCCTCGGGGGTGTTCTCCACCCAGCCCGCCAGTCGGTACTCGCGGGCCAAGCGGTAGATAAAGGGCCGGAAGCCCACGCCCTGCACGATGCCCCTCACCCGGATGTCCAGGCACTTCCTCGACGCCACGCGGACTTACCCCTCCTTCACTTCCTCCTCCACCAGGCGGCACACCACAGGAAGCGCCGCCTCCACCTCCGGGGAGAGGCCACTGCCCAGGTCCAGGCTCTTCACTTGGACGGCGATGATTATTATCTCCCGCGGGCACTGCTCCAGCAGTTGCGCGGCGCCTACCAGCTCGTAGAGCCCGAGGTCGTGAAGGGACACGGGTGGCGAGGTTCCGGCACGCGGCACCTGTCCGGGAGAGAAGCGGAAGACCGCCCCCGGCTCATCGCCGGCGTCCACGGCATCTATGAAGATCGCCTTTTCCTTGCCCTCCAGGTAAGGGAGGAGGTCCAGGCCCAGTACGCCTCCCTCCACCAGCTCCACCTCCCCGGAGAGCCTCTCCCTCAGGCGGCGGACGGCGTAGATGCCCAGGCCGTCATCCCCATGGAGGAGATTCCCTATTCCTATGACCACGAAATGAGACATTATCCCTCCCAAGGGGTCAGGTCTTGAATTTTGATACCCCCGGGGGTATCGAATGGAACCTGTTGATAAGGAATAAAGTCCTGGATTTTGCGCTTACTCAAGGAATCTTACATGGTCGGCTACCTGGAATGCAAAATTCAAGACCTGACCCCATAAAAAAGGACCCCCGGGAAATCCCGGGGGTCCCTCTTTCCTTTTCAGGCCTGTTTTTTCGCAGGCTCCGGAGCCGGTTCGGGCAGGACGGGAAGCTGGTTGAAAACCTTCGCTCCCACCTCGCCGAACTTGGGCACCGCGATGTAGCGGTCGATGACCAGGGTGCCGATGTTCCAGAGGAAGATGGCGATGGCCACGCCCTCCGGTCGCAGGCTCCAGAACCTCATGATGAACACGGTGGCGCCTATTCCCACGGCGAATATCCACTTCCCTCTCCTGGTCACCGGGCTGGTCACCCAGTCGGTGGCCATGAAGAAGGCTCCCAGGAACAACCCCCCGGAGAAGAGGTTGTATATGGGATGATGCCAGGTGACCAGGGTGAGCAGGAAGAAGGTACCGATGATGCCCACCGGGATCCTCCAGTCGATGGTGCGCCGCCACAGGAGGTAAGCCGCCCCGATGAGCAGGGCCAGGATGCACACCTCGCCGATGCACCCGCTCTTGGCCCCCAGGAACAGGGACCAGAAGGAGGGCTTTCCTCCCGAGTTCAACCAGGTGGCGCCCACCGGTGTGGGCCCGGCGACCATGTCCGGCAGCCACTTACCCGACTTGAGCAGCGCCAGAGGAGTAGCCGCGGTGGGGATGTCCACCGGGTTGCCGGCCAGGGTCTTGTAGACCACCCTGCCCACCGCGCCCTCGTTGATGCTGGTGGCGATGGGGGTGAAGAACCCGGAGGTCTTCCAGAAGAAGGGCTTAACGAACTTGGTGGTGTACACGGCCAGGGGCGAGAACCACAGCAGCACCCGGGCGAAGATGGCCGGGTTGAAAATGTTCTTGCCCAGGCCGCCGAAGAGCTCCTTGCCGATGCCCACCGCCAGGAAGGCGCCGATGGCCACCACCCACAGGGGGGTGGTCGGCGGGAGCAGGAAGGCGAAGAGCACCGCGGTCACCATGGCGCTGTAGTCCGAGAGGGTGGGCTTGCGCCGCATTATCTTGCGCATGACCACCTCGGAGAGGGCCGCGGTGATGCAGCTCACGGCCAGGATGTACACCACGTTGAACCCGAAGACCACCAGAGCCCAGACCGCGGCCGGGGTCAGCGCGATGAGCACGTCCTTCATGGCGCGCTGAATGGTCTCGTCCTTCTTGTGCAGGTGAGGAGAGACGGTGACCAGCATCTTGTCCGCCACTTTCATCACCCCCTATCTCCTCTTCAGGGCCGCGATCTCGGCCTTTGCCTTGCGCACGTACTGCACGTGCGGGATGTAGGCGGGACAGGTGAAGGAACAGCACCCGCACTCGAAGCAGTCCAGGGCTCCCCACATCTCCGCCCGGTCCCACTGCTCCTTCTTCACCGCCTGGACGACGAAGTTGGGTAGGAGGAACATGGGGCACACGTCCACACACTTGCCGCAGCGCACGCATTCCTCTTCCGTCCCCACGTCCACCAGCTCGGAGGTGAGGACCACTATGCCCGAGGTCCCCTTGACCACCGGGGCGGAGGTATCCGGCTGGGCCCACCCGGTCATGGGTCCTCCCATGATCACCTTCCCCGGCTGGCCAGCGAAGCCCCCGCAGGCCTCGATGAGGGTGGAGATGGGGGTCCCCACCCGGGCCAGGAGGTTGGCCGGGTCCTTAATCCCCTGTCCGGTGACGGTAAGCACCCGCTCGTAAAGGGGCTTCCCCCAGGCGCAGGCCTCGTAGAGGGCCACCGCGGTGCCCACGTTCTGCACCAGGCAGCCCACCTCGGAGGGGAGCTTGCCCGGGGGAACCTTCCTCCCGGTCAGGGCGAAGATGAGCATCTTCTCCGCCCCCTCGGGATATTTGACCTCCAGGATGTCCACCTCGACGCCCGCTTCGCCCTTGGCCGCCCCGCGAACGGCGTCCACGGCGTCCATCTTGTTGGCCTCGATGCCGATGATACCCCGCTTGGCGTTCACCGCCCGCATGAGCAGCTTCAACCCCTGCACCAGGTCATGGGGCCGCTCCAGCATGACCCGGTGGTCGCAGGTGAGGAAGGGCTCGCACTCGCAGGCGTTGATGATCACCGTGTCCACCGGCTTGTCCTTGGGCGGGGTGAGCTTGACGTGGGTGGGGAAGGCGGCTCCTCCCATGCCTACCAGCCCCGCCTCCCGGGCGATATCCCTTATCTCCTGGTCGGAGAGGGCGGTGATGTCCCGGTCCTGCTTGGTGAACTCCGGCTGTTCCGCGTCCGGGGTGATCACCACGCACTTCACCTTGGCTCCGGTGAAACCGGTGACCTCGGTGATGTCCTTCACCATGCCGGCCACCGAGGCGTGCACCGGTGCGGAGACGAAGGCCTCGCTCGCGCCTATCTTCTCCCCCAGCTCCACCCGGTCCCCGGGCTTGACCAGGGGCTCGTTGGGGGCCCCGATGTGCTGCTGGAGGGGGATGAACACCTCCGAGGGCACCGGCGCCGGGCGGATAGCCTTCCCCGAGGCCAGCTCCTTGTTGTAGGGGGGATGGATGCCTCCCTTGAAGGTCTTGTAGGTCGCCTTTCCAGACATCACTTCACCCCCTCTTCGCCGCTCGCCGCCCGCAGGCGGGGGAAGCGCTCCGACTTGGCCCAGCGGGCGTACAGGTAGATCACGTTCAGCAGGAGCACTATCCACAGGAACACGGAGTACACCTTCCAGGTGCCGGCGATTCCGCCCAGCCCGTCCACCAGGCCCCGCAGCCACCCGTTGGGGTCATAAACCGCGAAGCTGACCAGGAAGTACCAGATGGCCAAAAGAGCCAGGACGGCCCGGAAGATCCCCAGCGGTTCTTTCCACCCCTTGGGCCGGCCCAGGGTGGAGTAGTAGAGGTACACCCCGGCGGTGAGGGCCACCACCCAGATGGAGGCCAGGCCCAGGTTCTTGGCGATGCTCATCTGCCAGGGATACCTCCACCCGGATAGGAAGGGGTGGAAGTTATTGAACCCGGTGTAGATGGACACCGCCAGCGCGCTGAGGTAGGCGGCGTAAATGACCTTCGCCGGGCCGGGTACCTTGATCTTCTCCTTCATGGGTACCCCCCCTTCCTCAGACCACGCGGAATTCCTTGACGCCATTGTGCTCGGGGTGGATGACATGGATGGCGCAGGCCAGGCAGGGATCGAAGGACCTTACGCAGCGCACCACGTTGATGGGATTTTCCGGGTCGGGAACCGGAAGGCCGATGAGGGCGGTCTCGATAGGTCCCCGGTTGCCGTTCTTGTCCCGCGGAGCCGCGTTCCAGGTGGTGGGCACGATGCACTGGTAGTTGTCGATGACCTTGTTTTTAATGTGGATCCAGTGCCCCAGGGCGCCGCGCGGACCCTCGACCATCCCCCGGCCGTAGGCCTCGCCCGGGATGTCCTTCTTGTCCCAGATCTTCTCGCCCGGCTTGAGCTCGTCCAGCCACTTGTCCATCTCGTCGGCCAGGAGCTTGCACTCCAGGGCGCGCATGGCGTGGCGCGGCAGGATGCCGAACTTCCCGGCCTGCACGCAGGCGTCCACCGCCGAAGCCAGCCCCAGTTTTTCAATCAAGGGCATGAGCTTCTTTTCCTTCCTCTTGCCGGAAAGCTCCAGCCCAGCCAGCACCAGCATGCGGGCCATGGGGCCCACCTCCATGGGCTTGCCGTCGTAGCGCGGGGCCTTGAGGAAGGAGTAGGCGCCCTCTTTGTGCACATCGGGCTCGGTCATGCCCTCCCTGGGATGCAGCCAGTCCCCCTCGTCCTTGTACCAGGAGTATTTCACCGACTCGGTGATCTTGTCCTCGTCGAGCTCGCCCACCGCGGCCACGTTGTTCCCGGTGATGAACCCGCGGGGCAGGAACTTCTCCGCGCCCTTGGAGTCCTGGTCAAAGCCCCCGTAGGCCAGGTAGTTGCCGCCGGAGTCGCCCGCGGTGAGGAAGGGGGCGTAGGCGGAGACGCCGGCCACGGTGAGTATGTCCTGGATATAAACGTTGTCGATCCACACCCGCAGCTCGTTGAGGCGGGCCCGGAAGGCGGCGATGTTGGACACCGTGGGATGCACGGTCACGCCGCCGGGAACCGTCCCCACGAAGCTGGGCATGCGGCCGTAGAAGATGGAGAGCATCTCCTGGGCCTTCTTGCGCATCTCCAGGGCCTGCACGTAGTGGTTGACCAGGATGGCCGCCAGCTCGGGGTCGCTGACGTAGTCGTCGGACTCGTAGCGGGGAAGGAAGGGATAGACGTCCCCCGCCTTGGCCAGGGCGGCTATCTTGTCCCGGAGGGCCGCTAGGGCGGGGTCGTTCCCGGTGTACTTGGCTACCGCGGTGACGTCTACGTAGTCCAGGGCGGCCAGGTGGTAGAAGTGCAGGATGTGGGACTGGATGAAGTTGGCCCCCAGGCACAGGTTGCGGATGATGCGCGCGTTGTCCGGGAGCTCCACGCCCAGGGCGTCATCCAGGTTGTAGGAGGCGGCGGTCCCGTGCACCAGGGGACACACGCCGCAGATGCGCTCCGTGACCTGCTGGGCGTCGAAGGGATGCTTCCCCTTGAGGAGCATCTCGATGCCCCGGAACATGGTCCCCGAGGACCAGGCGTCCTTGACCACGCCGTTCTCCACCTCCACGTCGATGCGGAGGTGTCCCTCGATGCGGGTTACCGGGTCTATGCTGATGAGCTGGGCCATCAGGACTCACCTCCCTCGGGCTCCTTCTTGCCGAGTTGCTTGTACAGGTAATGGGCGCCGATGCCCACCGCCGTGGCCGCCGCGCCGATCCACCCCAGGGTGTCCACCATGGGGGTGAGACCGGCGAAGTGGACCTCCGGCAGGGGCTCGTAGAGGGGCGAGAGATCCTTGTAGAAGGAAGGCTCGGCGCACCCGTGGCAGGGAGCGTTGGCCCCCACGCACCAGTTGACCCCGGAGTTCCAGCGGCGGGTGGGACAATCGGCGTAGGTCACCGGGCCCTTGCAGCCCAGCTTGAAGAGGCAGAGCTTCATATCCGGGTTGTCGTCGTTCCAGTCCTCGAGGAACAGCCCGGCATCGAAGGCCGCCCGCCGCTCGCAGTTCTCGTGGATGAGCTTGCCGAAGAACATCTTGGGCCGATTGTGCCGGTCCAGCTCGGGGACCCTCTTGTTGATGAGGTAATCCAGCACCGTTCCCACGAACCAGTCCGGGTGAGCGGGGCAGCCGCCGATGTTGATGACCGGCTTGTCCTTGGCGATCTCCTTGACGATCTCCTGCACCGCCTTGGTACCGGTCACCGAGGCGTTGGCCGCCGGTATGCCGCCGAAGGAAGCGCAGTTGCCCAGGGCCACCACCGCGGCCGCGCCGGGGACCAGCTCCTCCATCCAGGCGGTCATGGGCTTGTCCTTGCGGCGCTGATAACCGTTGAATGAAACCGTCTCCTTCTCCAGGCCGAAGGTGCAGTACTCGCCGCCCTCGGCGGTGGGCACCGGGCCCTCCACCACCAGCACGTACTTGCCGGCTAGCTCCTTGGCCGTCTCCTCCAGCACGCCGAAGGCCTTGTCCCCCGCCGCGGCCATCACCGTGGGATGGTAGCGCACGGAGAGCTTGTCCAGCACGATCTCCGCGGCCATGGGGTAGTTGGTGTTTAGGAACGAGACGGAACATCCCGTGCAGTTCTGCCCCTGTATCCACAGAACGGGGGGCTTCCCGGAGGAGAGTTCCTCCAGGGCCTGGGCGATCTGCGGGATCAGGGATTCGCTCAACCCCAGCAGGGCCGCGGTGGCGCCGGCGTACTTGAGGAACTGGCGCCTGGTCACACCCTTCTTCTCCACCAACCTTTCACCTCCTGTACGACTCATTTCCGCAACCAAAGGGGTCGCCGGTTTGGACCTATAAGAAATGCCCGGAGGGACGGGATCGACCTAGGAAAGTGGGGGTTTCCTGGGATCGTGCGGAAGGATACCGCTCCCGCCTTCCTCCGGGCATGATAAACGAGAGGAGTACACGCTTCCCGCGTGTTTCCACGCCTTCCATGTGCGCTTCCACGTCTCAGGCCTCGAACCTTTCCGCACTTCCAGCGGTTCGCCCGCCGGAGATCACGTCCTCTTCAACGGTCAGTGCGACGCTCTCCGAAGCCCGCACGGGCTCATCTGGAGGGCCCGATTAACATATACGGCGATGTTCGTCGTTTCCCGTTCCGCATGAAGGTAATTACCATATTTTTCCATATATCGTTCAAATTCTAATTCCCTTCCCTTTTCCAAATTTCGCGCCCACTCAGCCCACACCCGAGATCCGCCGGGCGCCTCGGCCTGAATGAAAATAATGCAGTTAGGATTTCGCTTCTTACCCGACCTCGTCTTTGAGGGTTTCTGTCAGCGGAAACCCACTTTCCTCAGGTCCTTTAAATTTGCTAACAGAAAAAATCATGCCTGTCAAGTTAAGCGGAAAGGATGGTTGTTGCCCAAAAATACTCTCGAACCGGTAGCGAAATTTTAATTTTTTATTTATAAATATTATAAAATTTATTAATTAAGGATCGTCTTTCGAAAGGTGGTGATGCCCGTGAAATCTCCATTCGGCCCGTGCGCAGCCCGCGGGAAGGGAGAGACGCCCGTAAAAACTCGCGTATCGGTAACCCGTTCCGCATAGGAATCGAACGTTCCGGAAGGGGGTTCAAGTGGAAAGGATCAACAGGTTCTTCCAGTCGCGCTGGGGTATCGTCTCCGTGGGGCTGGCCATAGGCATCCTGGCTTCCACCCTGCAGAAACTGGGCAATCCAAAGAACATGGGGATATGCGTGGCCTGCTTCGAAAGGGACATAGCGGGTTCCCTCGGCCTCCACCGAGCCTCAGCGGTCCAGTACTTACGGCCGGAGATCATGGGCTTCGTCTTCGGGGCCATGATCGCCGCCCTGCTCTTCCGCGAATACCGGGCCAGGGCGGGTTCCGCTCCCGTCATCCGCTTCATGCTCGGTTTCTTCGCCATGGTGGGGGCACTGGTCTTCCTGGGATGCCCCTGGAGGGCATTGCTACGCCTGGCGGGAGGCGACGGAAACGCCATCCTTGCCCTGGCGGGACTGGCCTGCGGGGTGGGCATAGGCGTCATCTTCATCAAGCGCGGCTACAACCTGGGGCGGAGCCGGAAGTCCAGCCCCATGGTAGGAGCGGTCATGCCTCTCATTATGCTCGGACTCCTCCTGCTCCTGATCATCAAGCCGGTGCTCTCCACGGGCGCTCCCTTCTTCAGCACCGAGGGTCCGGGCTCCCAGCACGCCAACTACCTGGTGGCCCTGGGCATCGCCGTGGTCATCGGGTTCATCGCCCAGAGGACCAGGTTCTGCACCATGGGCGCCATCCGCGACGTGATACTCATGCGGGATTTCCACCTCATGAGCGGCGTGGTGGCCCTCCTCGCCGGGGCCTTCGTCATGAACCTCATCTACGGACAGGCGCACTGGGGTTTCGCCGGACAGCCGGTGGCCCACACCAATCAGCTCCTCAACTTCGGCGGCATGCTCCTGGCCGGGCTGGCCTTCGCCCTGGCCGGAGGATGTCCCGGCCGCCAGCTCTTCCTCTCCGGGGAGGGGGATGGAGATGCCGCCATCTTCGTGCTGGGCATGATCGTGGGCGCCGGATTCGCCCACAACTTCGGGACGGCCGGGACGCCCTATCCCAACAACCCCGCCAACTGGGGCTGGGGACCGGCGGCCGTGCTTGTGGGCCTTGTCTTCTGCGTGGTCGTCGGGCTGACCATGCGCGGGGAGGCGCCTGCCAAGGCCTGAGGGAAGGCAAGGAAAGCGTATTCATTCTTCGAGCGGAGGTGAACCGGATGGAGCGCCTGGACTGCCGGGGGCTTTCCTGCCCCCTGCCGGTGGTGGAGACCCGCAAGTATCTGGAAAAGCTGTCCAGCGGCGGGAAGCTGGAGGTCCTCGTGGATACCGGAACCGCCCGGGATAACGTCTCCCGGCTGGCCGCCAGGGAGGGCTGCCAGGTGGAGGTAAGGGAGACGGAAAACGAGGAGTTCATCTTGACCATCACCAGGAAATAGCGGTCCCCGCCGCACGTAGTCCGAACGTCTGCAGGGGTTCCACGATGGCTGGCGGCAGGGGATTGAGGGGGAGGAAATCCAGGGACCTCTTCGGAGGGGAGCCCACCCGCGTGGCCCTCTTCCATTCCATGCACCACGCCATCAGGGCGGAGAAGCTGGCCGCCGGGGACGGGCTCACCGTGAAACTCATTCCCATACCCCGCCACCTGAGCTCGGACTGCGGAGTATGCCTCCGGCACCTGGCCTCGGAGAGCGAGCGCCTGCGGGAAGTGCTCGAATCGGGGGGCGTGGATTACGACCGCTTCGAGAATTACTGAATCTCAAAGCGGGTTTTCAGCGCGGGAATCGCCTGCTCGCCAAGGCGGTACGTTAATCCGCCTGAACGGCGGCCCCGTTCAGCCATCCTCGACGGGGCGGAAATGGTGGAGGACGAGTCCGTCCGGGGAGGTCCAAGTGTCGAAGGTCACCCGCTGCCCGATGTGCAGATCCTCGTAGGGGGCGTCGATGCGGGTGAAGACGTGACCCACCCCCTCCAGCTCCACCAGCCCCAGGACGTCCGGCTTGCGGCAGCGCATGGCCGCCTCCTGCCAGGTGAAGGCCAGGAGGGTGCCCTCGCGGGGCAGGTCCACCCATTCCAGCTCCTCCCCCAGGCATTCCGGGCATACCACGCGGGGCGGATAATGGAGGGTCCCGCAGCCTGAACAGCGGGTGCTCTGGAACCTTCCCTCCGCCAGCTTGGAAAAAAATTCCTCCGCGGCGCGGTCCTGCATGTAAGGCCTGGTGTCCACGGCGCTTCCCTCCACTCAAGTTTTTTCCATTCCCAAACACCTTCGGATGCCCGCGGGAAAGGGCTTAACGCCAAACCATTCGGCATACGAGGTTCGGCGTCCTGTATCCCTCACCCTCAGGCCGTCCCGCGGTCCAGTACCATCACTATCGACCCGTTGATGAACCCTTGCTCCGTGTGGACCAGCCCCACCGCGGCCCCCGGACGCTGCCGCTCCCCGGCCTCGCCCCGGAGCTGGCGCACCACCTCTACGATCTCCAGGAGAGGGGTCACGTAGGCCGGGTGACCCAGGGACAGCCGCCCCCCGCTGGGATTGAGGAGCACCTCACCGCCGTGGGTGGTCCTGCCCTCCCTGACCGCGGCCGGCGCTTCCCCCCGGGGGAAGAAACCCAGCCTCTCGTACATGATGAGTTCCAGGCCGGCGAAGGCCCCGTAGACCTCGGCCACGTCGACGTCCCCCACCCGGTAGCCGCTTTCCGCCAGGGCGGCACGGGCGGCGCGCTCCACGCAGGGGAACTCGTCTATCTCCCCCCGGTAGGGTACGAAATTGGTGGGGTCGTGGGCCTCGGCCACGGCGGCCACCCGCACGGCTCGCTCCCGGTCCCGGAGCAGTTCTTCCGAGACCAGCACCACGGCCGCCGCCCCGTCGTGCATCTCCGAGCTCTCCAGGCGGTGGATGGGAGGGGATACCAGGGGGCTGGAGAGGACTTCCTCCAGAGTCAGTGGCTCCCGGTAGGCGGCCTGGGGA
This sequence comes from Actinomycetota bacterium, assembly GCA_030019255.1. NCBI lineage: Bacteria > Bacillati > Actinomycetota > Actinomycetota bacterium. The sequence continues at coordinate 225,452 of JASEFK010000004.1, read as the reverse complement.
TGGCGGAGGGCGTGTTCCCGCAGTAGGACGGCCACCCGGGCCACGTCCTCGGGCGACACGCCGTACCGGTGCATGTACCTCTGTACGGCCATGGCGTAGAAGGGGAGGGGGCTTATCACCCCGTAAGCCGCCTGGTAAGAGTCGTAGAGGGAATTAGCGGCCCTGATGAGGTGGAAGTGGCCCACCACGTCCTTCTGAACCTCCTTCTTGGGGATCTCCCTCTGGGCGGCGTAGACCAGGCAGGAGCGTATCCTTCCCAGGCGGATGCGGTCGCAGGCGGCCAGCACGGCGGCGGTGCTGGAGTTGCCCCCGCTGTCCACGTCCATCATGAAACCGGCGGTGATGCCCAGGTAATCGGCCATCCTCTGGCTGGGAAAACGGCGGAAGTCGGCCATGTAGCCGTGGGGAGTGGTGGCGATGCCCTCCACCTCGCGGGGGAGGAGCCCGGCATCCCGCAGGGCCTCGGCGCACACCCGCGCCCCCAGTTCGTGGGGGTCCAGGAAATGCCTTCCCACGTCGGCCATGGCCACGCCGGCGATATAAACTTCCCTCAAGGCGGTACCCCCTTTCCCGCAAGGACACGATACATCCTGGGCCAGGCGAAGACGCGGCCCGCGCGGTTCCCATCCCCAGCCCCCATTCGCCTCGGAGGACTTTTACCATCCGGCGCTCCTTTTCTCGGCCGGAGTATTTGACTTCCCGCGGAACCGTTCCGCCCGTTGAACGCCTGGATTCTTAAAGCACTACTTCCCCCGGGTCTTCCCCCGGGGAAGAGACCTCGCCTCCGATCCGGGATTTTTCATCAGGATAGAGCTTTTCCCTCGTTTTCCGGAATGCCGCGCCCCCTTGGCGACCTTCGATACAATTATACCCGAGCAAGGGGAAAGGGCGGACGGGCACGGCTTCGCGACCTCACCCGTACCCGCCGTAAAAAGCGGGCTTCGTAAGGGCGCGGGATCCGGGGTCGTTCCGGTCGTGCCTCACCGGCCACGCTCCCATCCCTGCCACGCATTCCGTTTCCGCCCGGACAGCCCACTTGATGGGCCATCAGCGAGAGGGCGCGGTCACCCGGTCTTCCTCGCCTACCATCATCGGCGGGAGGCCGGGCGGGTGGCCGCGCGGTTAAGCGGGTGGCCGCGCGGTTAAGGGAGGCTCGGGGTGGGAATGATAAGAGTGCCCACGCGGGAGAGGGACGGTCACACCTGCCACGCGCGGCGAGGCGGAAAGTAAACGACCCCGCGGGGGAGAGGGATCCGGCCCGGCGGCGCATGCGCCGCCGATGAACGCCGATGAAAATATCGCTCGAAAGGAGTGATGATCCATGGCCCGTTCGCGCAGGATAGTGGTAGTCGGCGGGGTGGCAGGTGGAGCCACCGCGGCCTCCAAGGCCCGGCGCTGCTGCCCGGACGCGGAGATAGAGATCTACGACCAAGACGAGTTCATCTCCTATGCCGGGTGCGGGTTACCCTACTTCATCGGGGGACATTCCCCCAACTGGCGGAGGCTCCTGGCCCGCACCCCGGACGAGTTCCTGAAAAGGCAGGACATCCGCGTCTTCCTCCGCCACCGCGTGAGCTCAATCGACACCGCGAATAAGACCCTCCGCGTGGTGGACCTGGAGGGAGTGAGCGAGCTCTCCATCGAGTACGACGTGCTCGTCCTGGCCACCGGTGCCGCCCCCGTGGTCCCGCCCCTGCCTGGGCGTGACCTGGAGGGGGTCTTCGTCCTCCGCACCCTCACCCAAGCCCTGGAGATGAAATCCTTCATCGACCTCCAGGCGCCGCACCGCGCGGTCATCGTGGGGGGCGGGGCCGTGGGCCTGGAGATGTGCGAAGCCCTGCGCCGCCTGGGAATGGAGGTCCACCTGGTGGAGCTCCTGGACCACGTCCTTCCACCGATGGACGCCGACCTGGCGGGGAAGCTCGGTGAGCACCTGGAGGGCAACGGGGTGCGACTCCACCTGGGGGAGAAGGTGGAGGGCCTGGAGGGAGACGGCGGGGGCAAGGTGCGGCGGGTGGTCACCTCCAGGGGAGCGGTGGAGGCCGAGCTGGTGCTCATCTCCATCGGCATACGTCCCGTGAGCGACCTGGCCCGCCAGGCGGGGATAGAGCTCGGCGCCCGGGGGGCGATAAAGGTGGACGCTTCCATGCGCACCAACGTTCCTGACGTGCTGGCCTGCGGAGACTGCGCCACCACCCTCCACCGGGTGTCGGGAAAGGAGAGCTGGATACCCCTGGGCTCCACGGCGCGCAAACAGGGGCGGGTGGCCGGGGAGACGGCCGCCGGGAACGAGGCTTCCTTCCCCGGGGTGCTGGGGACCTTCGTCCTCAAGGCCTTCGACATGGCCGCCGGGAAGACCGGGCTCAGCGTATCAGAGGCCGCGGACGCCGGTTTCCAGGCCGACGCCGTCACCGTGGAGGACTCCGTCCTCCCCGGTTATTACGCCCGGGAGCTTCCCCGCCTCACCGCCCGGGTGACGGTGGACAAAGGGACGGGGCGGGTGCTCGGGGCGCAGGTGGTGGGCGACCATGCAGCCCAGGTGGATAAGCGGCTGGACGTGTTCTCCCTGTGCCTGGCGGCGGGACTTAAGGCGAGCGACCTCTCTTCCTTGGACCTGGCCTACGCCCCACCCTTCAGCCGGCCGGTGGACATCCCCATCGTGGCCGGCAACCTGGCCGAGGCACGGGTCCTGGGACGGGAATGCACCTGCGACGCCGAGGGCCTCGAATAAACTTCGATGGCCCGCCCCTTTCCCTTTCCCCATCAATACCTTGGGGTCAGTCCCTTTTCATTTCCCAACCACATTCGGTATATTTCTAAATCAGCCCTTTTTCTTTCCCGCGAGAGATTGCGGGGTTCAGCCCCTTTTCCTTCCGGCTCCCTGCGTGGTTAACGGCAGAGTTCTCCGGCTATGCCGGCAAGAAATGCCCGCACGGGCAATCCCCTTCCTGCAACTTCCCACTCCGGGGCCGACCGGGTCGGTCGCAGCGAGCCCTCCTGGCACCGTTTCCTCTTTCCGGGGACGTTTCGTGGAGGCGAGCGAGACAATTAATCCCGGCCTTTTCCGGAAGAAGTAAAAGAGCCAGACCATTACCCAGCGGCCCCTTACCTCATATACCCCCGGGGGTATCAAAATTCAAGACCTGACCCCATGGAGGCTCATTACCCGGAGAGCAGCCTGGAAACCGTTTCCAGGAGCTCATCGGGGTCCGCTGGCTTCTCCAGGTAGGCGGCGTAGTCCATCTTGCGCCCCGTCTCCAGCTCGTAGCGCCGGTTGCTCACTTCCTCCCGCACCGAGGTCAGGATGACCACGGGGATCTTGGACCAGCGCTCGTAGCGGGGATCGCGCAGCATGTCGAAGACGGCGAAGCCGTCCACGTGGGGCATGAGTAGGTCCAGGATGATGAGGTCCGGGTTTTCCAGCTTGATCTTCTCCAGGGCCTCGGCACCGTCCTTGGCGGTCACCACCTCATACCCCTCGTCCTCGAGGAGCATGGAGACCACTTCCACCACATCGGGGTCGTCGTCGGCCAGAAGGATCTTTTTCTGCATCGCGCACCTCCGTCTATGCCGCGTCCTGTACGCCTGGGCTCCACCTCAAGCCCGACGTGCGGGCTCGATTTCGGCGCTCACGGGAATTTGATCGTTCTTCCCACAGCCGCACGAGCGTGTTCTTAAACTTATACCACCGTGATCTCCACGGCCAAATGAACTCGGCGGGTGGGAACCAGAAAGACAATCATCCAGTCCCCATCACCACCGTCGTTTCCCGGCCCCTCCATCGCCCCGGGAGGGGAACCGGCAGGGAAGGCCTCGCATCCCCATCGTCCGCAACGGTTTCCGGGCCCACCACCTTGACGACCAATGCCTTGTCCCTCCTCATGAGCCCCGCGCCCCCGCACTGCCCTTGAACGGGGCCCCCTCACCCGCCTCGCCCATCTTCCAGCGGTCCTCCAGGTCGCAGGTCACGCCTACGGGGATGGTGAAGGTGACCCTGGTCCCCCTGCCGGTCTCGGGCACCGGGCTCTCCGCCCATATCTCACCGTGGTGCATCTCCACGATGCGCTTGCATATGCTGAGCCCGAGCCCGGTCCCCTCCGGGGACTCGGGATCCCCCTTGAAGAACTCCTCGAAGATGTGGGGCAGTTTCTCGGGTTCGATGCCCTTCCCCTCGTCCTCCACGCTGACCACCACCTGGTCGTTCTCCCGGCGAGCCCTTATGGTGATGCGGCCTCCCCGCGGGGTGAAGCGCACGGAATTGGAGACCAGGTTGAGGATGAGCTGCTGGAGGCGGATGTCCGAGGCGAAAACCTCCGGCAGGGGGTGTTGTATCTCGGAGACCACGTGTATGCCCCTCGGGTCGGCCAGCTCGTGGGCCATCTCCACCGCCGCGGACAGCACCTCCTCCCAGGAGACCTCCTTGAGCTCCGCCAGCACCTGGCCACTCTCCAGGCGGGAGAGCTCCAGGAGGTCGCTTATGAGTTCCATCATCCCGTCGATGCGCTGGATGCTGCGCCTTATCCCCTGCAGCATGCGCTCGTCCAGGCGGTCCGAGGCCTTGCGCAGCAGCATCTTCAGGTAACCCTGGACCGCCACCAGGGGCGACTTGAGGTCGTGGGTGACCATGGAGAGGAAGCTCAGGAAGTGGCGCCTTTCGTCCCGCATGCGCACCAGGGTCCGGCGTGCCTCCTCGGCGTCCCGGGCCACCGTCTCCCGTTCCTCGGCCATCTCCAGGATGGCCCCGCAGAGCTCGGCCACGGAATTGAGGAAGTCAAGGTCCTCGCGGTCGAACTTCCGGGGCTCCCCGAAGTACAGGCGCATCAATCCCCGCACTCCCCGACGCTCGCGGAAGGGCAGGAAGACGATGGAGGAGATTCCCTCCCGCCTCAACTCCTCCCGGCGGACGATGCGCGGGTCCCCGGTCGCATCCCAGACGAAGAGGGGATTGCCCTTCAGTACCTGGCGCAGGGCATGGTCGGCGATCACCTGGCCCTTCTGCAGGTAAGCCTCCCGGATCCCACAGCTCACCCGCGGGACGAGCTCGCCGTCCCGCTCGCGCAGGGTGAAGAGCGTGCAACCCCTGGCCCCCGTTCCCCGCGCGGTGGCCTCCACCAGGGAGCGGATGATGTTCTCCACCCCGCCCGCCGAGACCACGGAGCGGGCTATCTCCTGGATGATCTGCTGGCGCAACCCGCTGCCCCCGTTCTCCTGCCGGGCCCGGGACCCCGGGCGGATGCCCGCCTGGTTGGACTCACCGCCACGCCCGGGCCGCGGAAACCGCCCACCGCCCTCCGCCCGAACCGCCCGTTAAAGGCCCTGGAAAGGGTTGGAAACTCACGGCGCGACTTGATCTGCTGAGCGGTGTTGCGAAGGTGCCTCCATCTTTTCCTTGGCAGTTGTAGATTAATTATAACCTATATTTCCCGCTGTCCTCGCGATTTCGCACTCGCAACCGCGGCAACCCTTTTCCCCCGGTCCGCGGCTCCGCCCGTCCGGTCCCGAGGCATCAAGGGACCGCATGGGCTATCATGTTTCATAGGACGGAGCAGGAGAGAAGGAGTTGAAGATGTTCTCGAAGCAGCGCAGGGAAGAGAATCTGAAAAGAGCGACGGCGGAGACATTCGACGTCCTGGTCATCGGGGGAGGCATCACCGGCGCCTGCGTGGCCCGCGACGCGGCCCGCCGGGGTCTGTCCACCGTGCTGGTGGAGAAGAACGACTGGGCCTTCGGCACCAGTTCCCGTTCCTCCAAGCTGGTCCACGGGGGACTGCGCTACCTGGAGCTATTCGATTTCAAGCTCGTCTTCGAGGCCTGCCGGGAAAGGAGGCGCCTGCTGGTCAACGCCCCCCACGTGGTGTGGCCGCAATCCTTCATCTTCCCCGTGTACAAAGGGGACAAGAACCCCCTTTTTATGATCGCCATGGGCCTGTGGCTCTACGACATCCTGGCCCTCTTCCGCAACGTGCAGAATCACCAGCTGCACGGCTCCCGGCGCATACTGGAGGTGGAGCCGGAGCTGGACCGGGAGCGCCTCAAGGGTGGAGGCCAGTTCTACGACTGCGCCACCGATGATGCCCGCCTCACCCTCTCCCACGTCCAGTCCGCCCACCTGGAGGGGGCCTGCTGCCTGAGTTACGTGCGGGTGACCGATTTCCTGCGCCGCAACGGGGCGGTCTGCGGTGTCCGCGCCCGGGACGAGATAGGGGGGCGGGAGCTGGACATCGAGGCCCGGCTGGTCCTGAACTGCACCGGGCCCTGGACGGACTTCGTCTGCCGCCTGGACGAACCCGGCGCCGCCCCCAAGCTCCGTCCCACCAAGGGTTCCCACGTGGTGGTGCCCTGGGAACGGGTCAAGGCCTACAACGCCATGCCCATCCTCTCACCCCGGGACCAGCGCATGCTCTTCGTGGTCCCCTGGCGGAACTTCACCATCATCGGGACCACGGACACGGACTACGAGGGGGACTACGACCACGTCCGCGCCTCGCGGGATGACGTGGACTACATCCTGGAAGCCGCCAACCGCGCCCTACCCCGCGCTCGGCTGGACTACGACGACGTGCTCAGCACCTACGCCGGCCTGCGCCCCCTGGTTCTGGAGGGAGGGGGCAAGGACGTCAAGGAATCCCAGGTCTCCAGGGAACATTCCATCTACGAGAGCCATTCCGGGCTCCTCTCCATTGCCGGCGGAAAGCTGACCACCGCCCGCTCCATGGCCGAGGAGCTGGTGGACCTTGCCGTGCGCCGGCTGGAGGAAAGGCACGGCATACGGGGCATCCCGAGGTGCACCACCAGGAACGCTCCCGTCTTCGGAAAAGACGGTAGGGACTTCTCCAGGCGACTGGAAAGACTTGCCAGGGAGGTACGGCTGGAAGACAACGTCATTCACAGGCTCCAGCTCCTGGGAACGGGTGCCCTGAGGGTACTGGGCATTATGGCCGAGGACCCCTCTCTGTCCCGCAGGTTGGGCGAGGGCTTACCTTATATCGAGGCCCAGGTGGTCTACTCCGCCCGGGAGGAAATGGTGATCAACCTGGAGGACTTCATGGTACGCCGCAGCCTCATCTTTTACGAGGACCGGGAGCAGGGCCTGGGGTGCGCGGAAAGGGTAGCCGAGCTTCTGGGGCGGGAGCTGGGATGGAGTGAAGATGAGAAAAGGCGCCAGGTGGAAAGTTACCGACGGGTGGTGGAACTCTCCCGCGCCTACCGGGAGGAGTGAACCCTCCTTCATCCAGCGACCGGGACAAGCCGGGAGGAGTCGAGGACAACGGGTTTCAAGAAAACGGTGAAAGGATGGGGACATGATGCCCGGCGCCTCTGCTGGAGGGAGAGACCTGGGTACCGGCCTCGCCGATCAGCCGTTCCCCCTTCCACCCAACGGAAGGATCATCAGGGAACCGGCACGCAGGGAAGCGGTCGTGTCCGTCGTCCTCCCGGCCCGGACGAGGGTTGAAAAGCGACCCGTCCACCCCATGGAAAGCGGTGTACGCCTGCGTCAACTTCACGGAATGAATGGCCCAGGTCAGGGCTGGGAATAATGGCCATAAGAAGCAGGAAGCGGTGAAGGAGGCCGGTTGGGATTCTGGGACGAGTTCGAAGGGGATTACGAGGGCCTGTTTGACAAGGATCCCATGTACCAGGAGGCCCTGGACACGATGCTGAAGCTCGCCGGCGACCTCTCCGGAAAGCGGGTGCTGGACCTGGGCTGCGGGGCGGGTGTCTTCCTCTCCCGCCTGGCGGAGGCCTTCCCCGCCGCCGAGCTCTACGGCGTGGACCCCTCGGAGAAGATGGTTCAGCGTTGCGAGCGCCGTTTCCGGGACAACGGGCGGGTGCACATCCTCCAGGGAAGCGCCATGCGCATCCCCCTTCCCGCCGAGCATGTCCACGTCGTACTCTCCAACCTGGCCCTGCACCACGTGCTGCCGTCCGAAAGGCCGTTCTGCGCCCGGGAGATAGTTCGCGTACTTCAAACGGGCGGAAGGCTGGTCTACGCAGACATGTTCTGCGACGTGGAGGGTCCTCCCGAGGACCCGGACCGTTGCCGGGACATCATCCGCAAGATGGTGGGAAAATCCCTCTACGACCTGGACCATGGGGCGTACCGGACTATGCTTCTTCACCTCGGCGACTTGCCCGCCGTTCTCAGGGAAGAGGGCGAATACTTCACCACCGACCGGATCTGGCGACAGGCCTTCCTCGAGGCCGGCCTGCACGGCCTGGAGGTTCTACCCGTGCCCCCCGCCGAATTCGGATACCGGATAATAACCGGGGTGAAGAAAGGATAAGCATCCAGGCCATCCCGGGGCATGCAATGCAGGGGAAACGGAGAAACCGCATCTAGAAACCATGCGGATTTGACCTTGTCGTGGTAGGTAAGAAATGATACCCGTCCAGGATGGAGCACTGGTCGCCGGGATGGATTCCGGATGCAAGCCGCAGGACTATAATGGAGAGACCGTATCCAGAATGGGAGAGACCGTATCCAGACCGGGAAGTGAAAACCTGGAGGGTTTTGAACTGGTAAAATGCTCCCGGGGTAGCAAATAAGCAAGATCAGGCCCTTTAAAGGAGGGAAAAGTGGGGAGTTTCGACTGTCGCGGTTTTCTGGAGGAAAGGTTACGGTGGGTGGCCGCGCATAAACCGCTGGTGCACCACATCACCAATTACGTGGTTAAGAACGAAACGGCCAATGCCACCCTGTGCCTGGGAGCCCTTCCGGTGATGGCCCACGCCGTGGAGGAGGTGGAGGAGATGGCTTCCCAAGCGGGAGCCCTGCTCATCAACATGGGAACCCCCTACCCGGAACTGGAGAGGGCCATGCTGGCGGCGGGCAGGGCCGCCAACCGCGCCGGCGTCCCGGTGGTCTTCGACCCCGTGGGGGTGGGGGCCACCTCCTACCGCACGCGCCTGGCCCGGAAACTGGTGGAGGAGATCCGCTTCGCCGTGGTGAGGGGCAACGCGGCGGAGATGGCCGTCCTGGCGGGCATGGAAGCGGAGATACGGGGAGTGGAGTCCATCACCGCCGGGGGCGAGGCCGAGGCGGTGGCCCGGAGCGCCGCCTCCCGGCTGGGATGCGTGGCCGCCGTCACCGGGGAGGTGGACGTGATAAGCGACGGCTCGCGCGTCCTGCGCGTCAACAACGGCCATCCCATGCTGGGCAGGGTCACCGGAACGGGGTGCATGGCCACCACGGCCGTCGCCGTCCTCGCGGCGGCGGGCGAGCCTTTCCTGGAAGCCGCGGCCGCCGCCCTGGCCCTCTTCGGCCTGGCGGGGGAGAGAGCGGCGGAGGCCTCCGGCGAGAGGCCCGGCTCCTTCCACGTGGAGCTCTACAACGCCCTCTACGAGCTGAGCACCCGCCTGGACCTGGAAGGCCTGCGCGTTTCCTAAGAACGGCCGTCTCCGCCCGTGGGCGGAACCGGATCACGCGCTGGGAGGGAGAAAATGGAAAGATGGCATAAATTGGGAACACCTCTCCCCGCTCGCCCGCACCCGGGTGGAGCCCCACCTGATAATGGTCTTCGGAAACCCCGCCCAGATAATGCGCCTCGTCCAGGCGGTGAGCAGGTGGACCGGTGAGCGGGTGGCGGAGGATTGCGGCGGCATCGGCGGTTCCTGTAACGAGGGACTGGTGCGGGTATTCCTGGAGGACAGGCCGCGCGTGGCCCTGCAGGGCAACGGGGACCGGGTTTTCGCCGCCACCCAGGACGACGAGCTCCTCTTCTCCTTCCCCGCCTCCTGGGCCGACCGGGTGGAGGAAGGGCTGGAGGCCACCAGCCAACGGGGAATCCGTTATCCCATACCGACCTTCATCAATTACCGCCTCCCCTTCGTGGACCTCATGGCCCGGTACGGGGACGCGGGTCGGAAGGGATGAAGAGGCGAGCCGGTCTCCGGCTCCTACCCGGGTGCCTGGAAGCAGGGCATGCTCGCAAGGCCGTGCCTCGATTGCCACCCGGGCACATGGTCCCTCGCCGCGCTTTCATCCCGCGCGCGACGGAACGGGACAAGCGGGGCTATCTCGAAACCGTGGCTGGGCCGGGGAACCCCGGGCGCTCGGCAGCTCGCCGCCTGCCCGGTTAAGGCAAGGGGTTTACGCTCCCGTGCCTTTACGGTCCCTCGACGCCGCAAGGACCCAAGCCGCGGAAACGCCCAGGTTCCCGGGCAACGAGGCGCGTTATCCTCCCCTGGAGATCACCCCTCCCCCCAGCACCTCCTCATCCCGGTAGATCACCGCGTGCTGCCCAGGGGTTATGGCCCACACCCGCTCGGAGAACTCGAGGGAGAACCCCTCCCCGCTCACCCGCACCCGGCAGGGGACGGGAGGCGCGTTGTAGCGCACCACGGCCCGGGCATGGAAATCTTTACCAGGAGGCCCGCTGCGCACCCAGGAGGCGGACTCCGCCTCCAGCCAGGTCCCTGGCACCTCCTCCTTCTCCCCCAAGATCACCGCTTTTCTCTCCGGGTCCAACCTCACCACGTAAAGGGGGCGGGCCGCAGAAACGCCCAGGCCCCTCCGCTGGCCCACGGTGTAGAAGGCCAGTCCCTCGTGCTCCCCGAGCTGGTTGCCGCGCGTGTCCAGGATGGGCCCAGGATCCAGGCACTCCGGGCAGCTCAGGGCGAGGAAGTCCCGGTAATTCCACCCGGCGAGAAAGCATATGTCCTGGCTCTCCGGCATCTCCTCCACGGGAATTCCCCCCGAGGCCACCCGTGACCTGGCTTCCTCCTTGGTGACCGTCCCGTTAGGGAAGAGGCAGCGCCGCAGTTCCGCCTGCCCCAGGCGGTAGAGCACGTAGGACTGGTCCTTCCTCTCATCCCTTCCCCGGAGCAGGGAGAGGGTGCCGTCCTGGTTCTCCCTTATGCGGGCGTAGTGGCCGGTGGCCACCCACTCCGTCCCATACTCCTCGGCCGCCCGGAACAGGGCGGGGAATTTCACCCGCCGGTTGCACTCCACGCAAGGGTTGGGGGTTCTTCCCCTCAGGTACTCCGCCGCGAAGGGCTCGATCACCTGCGCGCGAAACTCCTCCCGCAGGTCAAGCACCCGGTGCTCCAGGCCCATAGCGGCCGCCGCCCGGCGGGCCAGCTCCACCTGTCGGTCCTCCTGCCCCTCGAGGGGGCCGCCGGGCTCGTCGCCACCGCGTCCGAAGACGAAGGTCACCCCCGTGACCTCGTACCCCTCTTCCAGCAGGGCGATGGCCGCCGCGGTGGAATCCACGCCCCCGCTCATGGCCACGACCGCCCTTTTGGTTCCCTTCCCGCCAGTCATGAACTAATGATAATCCACGCCGGGGAAGGAGTGCGAAACGCAACCCCTGGAGAAAAGGCCCTGGCGGCGAAAGGTCGTGGCCTGGCTCCCTCCGGGCCTTTCCGGGCAACCCCACGCGCCATGACCGACCCGGTGCGCCGCATGGTCAAGGCGGACCCTACAGGGGCCGAAAGTCTAAAATGACCATCTCATCGGCCACTCCGAGAGGGAAGGGAAGGAGGCAGGAAGAATTCGTCTCCCCGGGCGAAATCCAGGGTTGACATCGGGCATCCCCAACTTTTATTATCTAAACTAAATTTTGTTAAAAACAATATTTAACAAAAGCAAAAATGGAGAACGGGGAACTTGAAGACGTGGCGCGGGAATTCCTGGAGACCATGATCCGGGTGAATTCTCGCTTTCGCGAGGAACGCGTGTGGAGGAGGACGGAGGACCTCTCCCTTCCTCAGTTCTTCCTCCTGAAGCATCTTCACCGCCACGGACCGGCCCGGGCGGGGCAGGTGGCCAGGGGACTCCGCGTGTCCCAGGGGGTCATCACCCGCATGGTCGACCGCCTTGTGGAAAAGGGATTGGTGTCCAGGTACCGGGACCCGGAGGACCGCCGCGCCGTGCTCCTCTCCCTGACCACCCGGGGCAAGAGGATGGTGGCCAGGCTGGAGAGGGAAAGGTTGGAGGACATCAAGGCCTTTCTTGCCAGCCTTCCGCCGCGGGAGAAGGAGGACCTCCTCGAGCTCTTTGGAAGGATCAGAAACTACTTGGAAAGCAGGGCATGAAGGTGATGGAAACCCGCGGCAGGAAAAGCGTACCTGCGCGTCGGCTTCAAAGTACCCCCACCCGGGGAAGCGCGGAGAGAGCACGGGTTACCGGGAACACTACGAGTTTGAACAGGAGACGGTTAAAGGTTCGAAAGGAGAGAGGGAAGGAATGGTAGAGAAGCTCTTCCGTGGGTTGGCCGAACAGAGCGAAAAAAGGCCCGTCATGGTGATTCTGGTCATCCTGGCGATTACGGCACTGGCCATCGTGGGCATGGGCTTCATCAAGTCCGAGTACAGCTACAAGGCCATGCTCCCCAAAAAGCTGGAGTCGGTCAAGGCCTACAACGAGGTGGAGGAGATCTTCGGAGGTACCAACGAGGAACAGGTGATGCTGGAAGGAGAGGCGCTGGAACCCGCGGTCCTGCGCAAGGTGGCCGGCTACAAGTCCTTCCTGCAGGGAAAACCCGATGTCTGGGAGACTTTTATCACCGACGTCATCACTCCCCTGGACGAGATGACCTTCTATATCCAAACCGCGGCCGGTCCCCAACCCACCGATCAGCTCCTCCTGGAAAAAACGGATACCCTGAGCGACGAGGAGCTGGCGGCCCAGGTTAACCTGAACCTCATCGCCGCCTCGGAGAGGGCCAAGGTCCTGGGCATGCCCGGCGCCGGCGTTCAGGGGATCTCCCAGGACGGAAGGGCACTGCTTATAACGGCGCGCGTCAACCCGAAGAAGGACACCATGGAACAGAGCAAGCTGGTTGATTCCTTCGAAAAATACACCCGGGAGTACTTCCAGGGCCTGCCGGGCATCACCGTTTACGAGAGCGGCAACGCCTCCCTTAACCGGGACGCCAACCGGCAGACTATGAAGGAGACCCGCCTCCTCTTCGGCATTGCCCTGGTCTTCATCCTCCTGGTCCTCTTCCTGACCTTCCGTAGGGTAACCGACGTGCTGCTCACCATCATGGTCATCCTGGTGACCATCATCTGGGTCATGGGGCTGTCCGGCTGGCTGGGCTTCCCCTTCTCCTACCAGAGCACGGCCATCATGCCCCTGCTCCTGGGCATCGACATCGCCTACGCCATCCACGTCCTCTCCCGCTACTACGAGGAACGGCGCGGAGGGAGCGACCCCTACGTCTCTTCCACCAAGGCCGTGGTGACCACCGGGGTGGCCGTCTTCCTCACCGCGGCCACCACCGCCTTCGGTTTCGCCTCCTTCTCCATCTCCAACATGCCCACCATCGTGCAGTTCGGCATCCTCTGCGTGGCCGGGGTGATCTTCAGCTTCCTGCTCTCGGTCACCCTTCTCCCGGCCGCCATCGTGCTCCGCGACCGCAGCCCCAAAGCCCAGGAGAAATGGGAGCGCAGGAACCGCAGGCGCGTGGAGCGTTCCGGTGAGACGTGGCTTGATCGTACCCTGGCCGGGATAGCCGTGCTCTCCGAGCATCACCGCCTGGCGGTGGGTATCGTGACCCTTCTCATCCTAGCCATCTGCGGGGTGCTGGCCTTCAACATCTCCACCGAGGCGGATCTCTCCAAGATGATGAAGGCCGACACTCCTTCCATGAAGGCCATGGAGGTCATCAACAACTATTTCGGCGGGCAGAACGTGGCCTTCGCCCTGGTGAAGGGGGACATCCTGGAGCCGGGGAACCTCGAGGCCATGCTCCGCTATGAGGAGGAGATATCCTCCACCGGACTGCTGGACGAGCACGGCGACCTGCTCATCGACCGCAACCGAGTGACCAGCATCGCCGACATCGTGCTCAAGGCCAACCGGGGAACCATCCCCGGCAGCAAACAGGAAGCCGTCTCTCTGCTCATGAAGATGAGCGGCAACGGAGGCGGGTCCGGCATGCACCTCATAAGCCAGGACGGCCGGACGGCCATGATCAGCGTGCGCGTGGCCAGGGGTTCCCAGACTGACATGGAAAATATCGCCAAGATAATGCGGGAGGCGGGCCGGGAGATCTTGGAGGAAAATCCCTCCCTGGAGATGACCTACAGCGGTCTCCCCATACTCATGAGCGATCTCTTGGCCTCCATCGTCCCCACCCAGCTCAAGACCTCCGGGCTGGCTCTTCTCCTCTGCGCCCTCATCGTCATCCTGGTCTTCAAGTCCGTCTTCCTGGGCCTGGCGGCCACCAGCGTGGTCTTTTTAGGCATCGCCCTGGAAATCGGAGCCCTGGTCATCCTGGGCTGGTCCCTGGACTTCATGACCGTGATGATCTCCTCCCTGGTCATCGGGGCGGGGATCGATTTCGGCATCCACGTCACCCACCGCTTCCGGGAGGAGTGGCACGGAGGGGTGGACGTGGACGAAGCCATCCGGAGGACCGTGGGTCACGTGGGGAAGGCCCTGGTGGCCGCGGCGTTCACCACAGCGGGGGCCTTCGCCATCATCGCCGTGAGCGACATAACCCCGCTGCGGCGCTTCGGGGGCATCACTGCCCTCTCCCTGACCTTCGCCCTGTTGGCCTCGCTCCTGGTCCTTCCCTCCATCCTGGCCTGGTACGCCAACCGGATGGAAAGGAAGAACAGGCGCTGCGCGGCCGCCTGAGTGGGCGCGGGATCCCCGGGACGGACGATCCATCTCCTTGGGGGTACTGCGGCGCCACCGGCTCCTCCGCTATGGCGCCGTTCCCGGTAGATGGGCTCCTGGGGGATGGTCGTCCGGAGCGGTTGAAGCGCAAACCGGCGGGGGATGTCTTCAGGATGCCGGGTACTCCTCGCCGGCGGGGCGGGGGAGACGCCGGCCCTTCCGCCCTCCGGGCTCCACACCTGTCTCCTCCCCCTTGCGCAGTGAGAGTATGACCGCGCCCCCGATGATGAAGACGAAGGAGCCCAGCCGCAGGAGGAACATGCCCGCGGAAGAGGGCATGGGCTCATGCATGGCCACGATGCCCACGATGATGGGGATGAGGTTGGACATCCCGGTGGTGATGGGCACCACCACGATGGCCTTGCCCCGCTGCATGGCCATCTGGTCCAGCACCAGGGTGACGAAGGGCAGGAAGAAGACCATCCAGATGAAGGGAGAGGCCAGGGCGTGACGGAAGCCGTGCAGCCAGAAGCGGCTGCCGAAATCGTTCCAGGCCAGCTTGATGAGCACGGCGGTGATCCCCACCAGGACTCCCGAGGCCACGGCGATGAGGTTGGGAGCCTGCTCCCCCTTCTTGGTGATGCCGTTGAACAGGCTTAACCCGGCCACCAGGAAGAAAAAGATCACGAAAAACCAGAGGACCACCGGGTTGTAGCTGAAGGCCCTGGAGGGCACCCCGATGAGGCTCCTCCCCAGCATGAAGAGGCCCACCACGATGGTCCCGATGCCCAGCCAGTCGGAGATGGAGGGCCTCTCCCCGAGCTTGGTGATGGCCAGCACGGCCAGCACGGCTATTCCGGCAGTGTTGATGGGCTGGACCACGGAAAGGGGGGCCAGGCCCACGGCGATGCCCTTGATGAAGGTGCCCGCGAACTGCAGTCCCTGGGCTTCCAGCCAGGGCCGGCAGGAGAGGAAGGCTTTTGCCGTCTGCAGCGGCTTCTGCGAGCCTATGAGTGGGAGCTTGTCCAGCTCCCGCTTTTGCATGTAGCCGCTGTAGTTGATCATGGTGGTGGCCACCATGGCCAGGATAATCGCCAAGACGAGGATGCTCCCACCTCCCCTCGTTTTCCAATAATTATATATGGGGTCAGATCTTGAGTCGTGATACCCATGGGGGTATCTTACGCAGGAAGCGGCGGTCCGGATACCTCCCTGTCGAACCGGGCTCACCGCTCGCGGGAACGGGTTCCGGATCCAATTGGTATAATCCTCTTGAGGGCCGGTGTAGCTCAATGGTAGAGCGTCCGCCTTGTAAGCGGTTGGTTGGAGGTTCGATTCCTCTCACCGGCTCCAATCTTTGTATCCCATCCTCTATATAAAAGCTGCCCTCTATATAAAAGTTGCGTCCGGACTACCGACTCCCTCCTTGCTACCGCCTTCCATCCTTATACGCAAGGGCCCACGAAACTAACCCGCCACGCCCCATTCCAAGTGCTCCTAAACCTCAATTTCATCGCACATGCATCGATACCAGGCTGGTTTCGGGCCAGGGACAGGCGTCACGTGTAACGCATGCGGTCGAGGAGCTTGCGCACTTCCGGGCTGACACGTTCCTCCAGGGGAACCTTTCCGCTACCGGAAATCCTTTCCGCTTCCTCACGGATGTTCCTGCGGGCCTCACCGGCCATCCTCAGCAACGTCTCCCCCTCCATTCCGCCCGCACCGTATCCCTCCACCACCCTCCGCAGCACTCGGTCCGAGGTGGCCACCAGGACCTTCTCCTCGCGGACCATGCTTCTCACCGCGGCCTCTATGAAGGAGTCCGCCGTCTGCCTGCGTTTGGTATATATAACCAACATACCCTTTCGGTCCTCCAAGGACGGTTCCGGGCCGCCCCACGCGGCGGCGTCGAAGACCACCAGGATGATACGGAAGTAACCGGGCGAGGTCAGGGGCAGCAGTTCCCGCAGCAACCCTTCCCGCGCCGATTCCAGATCACTCCTGGCCAGGCGGGAAAGGACGGGGTGGGTATGGATAAGGTTGTAACCGTCCACCAGCAGGGTGCTCACGTTTAATCACCCCCTCCCTTCCGGTCAAGAGCCCTTGAAAAGCAGGGCGGTCATCATATATCCGGCGCGCAGGTCCTTCACAGGGCTCACACCACCCCACGCTGGCGGAGTACCTCGTAGAGGATGATGCCCGCGGCCACGGAGACGTTGAGCGAACCCACCTTCCCGAACATGGGTATCTTCACCAGCAGGTCGCAGTTCTCCCTCACCAGGCGGTGAAGCCCCTCGCCCTCGGAGCCCATGACTACCGCAAGCGGGCCGGTCAGGTCGGCCCGGAAACAGGACTCCTCGGCGCGGGAATCCGCTCCCACCACCCATATCCCCAGCTTCTTCAGCTCGCGCATCACGCTGACCAGGTTGGGTACCGTGGCCACGGCCAGGTTCTCCACCGCGCCCGCCGAGGCATGGAAAACGGCGGGGGTGACGGGCGCGGAACGACTGCGGGGCAGGAGCAGGGCGTCGACCCCGACGGCCTCGCAGGTTCGCGCTATGCTTCCCAGGTTGCGGGGGTCGGTCACCCCGTCCAGGAGCACCACCAGGGGGTCGTCCTTGCCCTCCAGCACGCGTTGGACCTGCTTGAAGGTGGCATAGCGATAGGGTTCCACGCGCAAGATGACGCCCTGGTGATTCTCGGACACCGCCAGCCGGTCCACCTCGCGCCGGGGCAGCACGGTGACTGGGACCTTCCTACGGCGGGCCAGGGAGAAGATCTCCTCCAGGACCTCCGCGGGCCGCAGCCCCTGCGCCACCATCAGCTCGAAAACGGCCCGGTTCCCACGCAGGGCTTCCAGGACCGCCCTTCTCCCCTCTACCTGTTCATATCTCAAGGGGTTCCCTCCCAACCGATGAGGCCGATTGTCCCCGCGGAGCGGGAGCAGACACACGGACTACTCCCGCTTTCCCACGAACTTCCAGCGCTGGCCCTCGCGCAAGTCGTCCACGCGTATGCCCATTTCCCCCAGGCGGGAGCGGATGAAGTCCGCGGTCTCGTACTCCTTCTTCCTGCGGGCCAGGGCACGGACTTCGAGGAGCAGGTCGATGAGTTCCTCCGGTGCGGGCAGGCCCGGAGCCCTCTCCTCCCCCCCCTTCTCCTCCGGGAGGCACTCCTCTCCCGTTTCCTCGGGAGGCTGGAAGAGGCCCAGCACCCGGCACAGCTTGAGCAGGAGATCCCTGCCCAGCCCGGCGATGATAGGAGCGGCGGGGGTGGGATATTTTTCCTGCTCCGCCAGGTAAGCGTTGAGTTCCTTGACCAGTTCGAAGATCACCCCCATGGCCCGGGCGGTGTTGAAATCATCGTCCATAGCCTCCTCGAACCGCCGCTCGAAATCGAAGTAGGAATCGGAGAGCTCCGTCTCCCTCTGGGTGCGCACGGGAGCCACCCGGGAGGGCGGCCTGGCGAGGAAGCTGTCCAGGGCGAACAGGCAGTTCTCCAGCCTCTCGTAGGCCCGCCGCGCGTCCTCCAGGGCCTCCGGACCGAAATCGATGGGGCTGCGGTAATGGGTCTGCAGGGTGAGCATGCGCACCACGTCCGCGGGGTACTTCTTCAGGATCTCCCGCACCAGGATGATGTTCCCCAGAGACTTGGACATCTTCTCCTCTCGGATGTTGACGAACCCGTTGTGAATCCAGTAACGGACGAAGGGCTCCTGGCCGGTATAGGCCTCGCTCTGGGCTATCTCGTTCTCGTGGTGCGGGAAGATGAGGTCCTGCCCGCCGCCGTGGATGTCGAAGCCCATGCCCAGGTAGTGGAGGGACATGGCCGAACATTCGATATGCCACCCCGGGCGACCCTTCCCCCAAGGTGAATCCCAGGCCGGCTCACCCGGCTTGGCGGCCTTCCAGAGGGCGAAGTCCATGGGGTGGCGCTTGCGCTCGTCCACCTCCACCCGCTCCCCCGCCCGCATCTCCTCCAGGGTCCTCCCGGAAAGCTTGCCGTAGCCGGGAAACCTCTCCACGCTGAAGAAGACGTCCCCTTCCACCACGTAGGCGTATCCCTTTTCCACCAGTCCCTGGATCATCTCCAGCATACGGGGAATGGTCTCGGTGGCACGGGGGGTGACATCCGGCGGCAGCACGCGCAGCGCCCGCATGTCCTCCAGGAAGGCCCGTTCGTAGAAGCGGGCCACCTCCTCCGGGGCCTTTCCCTCCTCCCGGGCCCGGGCGATGATCTTGTCATCCACGTCGGTGAAGTTCTGGACGCAGAAGACCTGGTATCCCTTGTACCGGAGGTAACGCCGGATGACGTCGAAGACCAGGTAGGCCCGCCCGTTGCCCACGTGGATGTAGTTGTACACCGTGGGCCCGCAGACGTACATGGACACCTTCCCCTCCTCGCGGGGGACGAAGTCCTCCTTTCTCCGGGTCATGGTGTTGTATACCCTGAGGCTCATGGCTCCTCCCGGACCTCCGTCTCGTCCTCCGGGACGCTTCCGTCCTTCTTCCGCTGCGTGCTGGACCCTTCCCCCTTTTTCGCGGCGGCCTCCCCGGACTTTCCGCGGGAGGCCTTCCCGGACGCGGCGGCTTTCGCGCCACCCTCCGCCGCTTCCCCGGACAGCCCGATCTTCCGTTCCACCGTCTTGAGCTCCTCCTCGGCGCGGCGTAGCTTCCTCTCCGCGCTCTCCAGCTCGCGGTGGGTCTTCTCCAGCCTCTCCTCCAGGCTGCGTATCATGCCGTCCAGGGCCTCTATCCTGTCCATCACCGGGTCGGGGATGGCCTCGTGATGCAGGTCTATCACCGGTTCGCCCTCTCTCACCACTACTTTCCCCGGCACCCCCACCACCGTGCAGCGCGGAGGGACGTCCCGGATGACCACGGCGCCCGCCCCCACCTTGGAATCGTCGCCGATGGTTATAGGCCCCAGCACCTTGGCCCCGGCGGCGATGACCACGTTCTTCCCCACCGTGGGATGGCGCTTTCCCTTCTCCTTTCCAGTTCCTCCCAGGGTCACCCCCTGGTAGAGGGTCACGTTGTCCCCGATCTCCGCGGTCTCCCCGATGACCACCCCCATGCCGTGGTCTATGAAAACGCCCTTCCCTATGCGGGCCCCGGGATGTATCTCGATCCCCGTCAACCAGCGGTTGAAGTGGGAGATGAGCCGGGGAACCAGGGGGATCTTGCGGTTCCACAGCCAGTGGGCTACCCGGTGTATCCACAGGGCGTGGACGCCGGGGTAGGCCAGGATTATCTCCAGGGTGCTCCGGGCTGCCGGGTCCCGGTCCTTGGCCGCCTGGATATCGGCCTTCAGGGTCTCCAGAATTGCCCGCAGCATAACTTCTCCTCCTTTCTTCCGACGTAAAGAATATTATAAGGGTTGGCAAGCGGGAAAAGGTTGGCGCAATCCAGCCACACTTCATAGTCATTCCTTTTCGATTTCCCCAGCAAGATTCAGGGGTCATTCCCTTTCCCTTTCAGGCTCCTGGTACAGTAACCTGACAAGCTCCAGGTGTGCCGTTAAGGGAACTTCCCAAAAACCTTCCTTCTATAACCTACCCCCGGGGCCGACCGGGTCGGTCGCAGCGAGCCCTCCTCAACCCGGTTTCTTCTTTCGTGAGGTCCTGCGCGGAGGCGAGCGAGACCGCTACCCGGCGGCCCTTCTTCCCCATATACCCCCGGGGGTATCAAAATTCAAGACCTGACCCCTTGAAGGCGGTGGAGGCACTCCTCCCGCCCCAGCACGTAAAGGAGGTAGGGAAGGGCGGGGCCGCGATCCCTTCCGGTGAGGGCCACCCGCAGGGGCATGAGGATTTCCCTGGGCTTCAGGTCATGTTCGTCGAAGGCGTGGCGGAGCCGGGACACCACCCGGTGGGCGTGCTCCAGATCCTGGATCTCTTCCTCCCCCACGATCTCCGCCGCCTTTTCCAGCACCCTTCCGGCGACCTCTCCCCGCAGCCACTCCGCGGCGCGCTCCTCCGGCTCCGCTGGGTCGCCGTAGGCCTCCAGGTAACGGGGCAGCTCGCCCAAGTTGGTAATATTATCCAGAACGGATTCCACCATGACCGGAAAGAGGGGATGCCTCGACCAGCGGGGAGCGTAAGCCCCGGCCACCTTCACCAGTTCATCGAGGGGCATGCGGCGCAGGTGCTTTCCGTTCAGCCAGTCCAGCCTCTCCCGGTCGAAGACCGCGGGGCTCCGCGAGAGGTCGCCGATGTCGAAGAGCTCCACCAGCTCCTCGAGGTCCAGCACCTCCTTCCCCTCCGGCGGCGACCAGGACAGCAGGGCCAGGTAATTGGTCAGGGCCTGGGGGAGGTAGCCCATCTCCCGGTACTCCCGCACCGCGGTGGCCCCGTGGCGCTTGCTCATCTTGCCCCCGTCGGGGCCCAGCAGCAGCGAGTGGTGCAGGTACATGGGCGCCGGGTACCCCAGCGCCTCGAAGAGCAGCAGGTGGCGGGCGGTGTTGGCGAGGTGGTCCTCGCCCCTTATGACGTGGGTTATCCCCATGACCGCGTCGTCCACCACCACGGAGAAGTGAAAACCGGCCCGCCCGTCGGAACGCAGGATGATGAAATCCCCGAAGGACCCGGGGGGGAAGCGGACCAGCCCGTGCAGGAGGTCCTGGAAGACGATCTCCTTCTCCGGCACCCGGAAACGGAGGGCCGGCCTCTCGCCCCGCGATTCCCGGCTTTTTACCTCCCGCGGCTCGAGGTCGCGGCAGGCGCCGTCATAACGGGGAGCCCGTCCCTCAGCCAGGGCCCGCTCCCTTTTCTCCTCCAGCTTTTCCGGGGTACAGAAACAGGGATAGGCCAACCCCTTCTCCACCAGCAAGCGCGCATGCTCACGGTAGATCTCCCCCCGTTCGCTCTGCCGGTAAGGGGCGTGGGGTCCGCCGACATCGGGGCCCTCGTCCCAGTCCAAGCCCAGCCACTTGAGGTCCTGCAGGATGGACTCCTCCATCTCCCGGCTGGACCTCTCGGCATCGGTGTCCTCGATGCGCAGGATGAAGGCGCCGCCCTGTCCCCGGGCGAAAAGCCAGTTGAAAAGCGCCGTCCTCGCCGACCCCAGGTGCAGGCGGCCCGTCGGCGAGGGAGCGAATCTCACCCTGACCATGGCCAAGTCAAGTCCTCTTCCTCAATAGTTTTCGAACCGGATATCCTAATTGTGCCCATCGCATCCCAACGCATCAACCGACATGCGGTGACTTACCGAGCG
This sequence comes from Actinomycetota bacterium, assembly GCA_030019255.1. Lineage (NCBI taxonomy): Bacteria > Bacillati > Actinomycetota > Actinomycetota bacterium. The sequence continues at coordinate 203,669 of JASEFK010000004.1, read as the reverse complement.
GGCCGGGGCGGGAAGGGGCCAGTCCTCACCATGGCCGGCGGTCGCGTGGGGCATCGTCCATCCGTTTGCGCGGCGCCTCCCTGCGGCCCCCCTCCTCGCGGCACCCGGCCTTGCAGGGCGGCGCTCCGTCGTGCCAGGTCACCGGGGCATCACCTCGATCAGCAGGTCCTCGTCCCCGGTGAGCTCCCATTCCACGTCGCTCTCCACCTGGAAGGCCCTCTCGAAGAGGCCCTGGGCCAGCCCCACCCCCAGCAGGGGGAGGGCCACGTTCTCCATCTTCACCTGGACGCCCTTCCTCCCCATCCTCAGGTAGCGGAGGTACCCCAGTCCCCGCACGGCCAGCTTCTCCCGCACGTTCTCCTCGCTTACCACCTCGTCCACGGAGAAGAAGCCGGACTTGACGAACTGTTTCTGGGCCTCCACCACCACGCGGGGGATAGCCTCGCCCAGCTCCTCCTCCAGCTCGTCGAAGATGGGTCGATCATGGAGGGCCCGGTCATGACCATCCTGCGCCCGGTCACCGTGCTGCGGATGGAGCCGTGGGCCAGGTCCCACCTGAACTCACGGAGGGCCAGCGGAGCCCCGCAGGAAGCGCACCGCTCGAACTCGAAATCCCCCTCCTTGTATTCCATGCCGTAGCCTCTCCATCGCAGGCGGGATTTGAGCTCGGCAGGATTTTCCGCCTCGTAAACGGTGATGCGGTAAACCCCGGGCCTGGTCTCCTCGTACTCCACGCCCGGCTCCCTCTCCAGGATGGCCTCCAGGAAACCGGCGAAGTTGCCCACGGCCAGGGGCACCGAGTAGGGCCTCTCCGCCAGGACGGTGATGAAATCGTCGCTTTTCCCTCGAACTTCACCGCCTCCAGGGACAGTTTGTCGTAACCCATGGCCCTCCAGATGAGGAAGGTGGAGTCGAAAACCGGCTTGAGTTCCAGCTCCCGGTTCCTGATCATCTCCTTGACGTCATCCGGGACCACGTGCCTCATGTAATCGCACGTGGACCTTCTCGAGGCGTCGATGACCAGCCTTTCTATGGGGATCCCGATCAGTTCGGAGATCCCATTAATAGGGGGTCGAAGTTGCCTCACTCGAAGAGCACCAGGCGCTGTCGGCTATCCCGCCGGGCCTGGATGACGCCGTTGGGCATCCAGGCGTGCTGGCTGCTGATGTACAGGGAGAGCCCGCACTGGGGACAGGTCTCTATCTTCGGCATCTTCCCACCCTTCCTCGCCCGTCCGGTCCCCTCGCCTGAAGGGGAAGGGAACCGGAAGTTCATCGACCTGATAGACAGATCCCCAGCTAGCCGATATCCGCGGTTCCTCTCCCATCGCTCAAACTGGCAGTGGGGTAATTATATTTACCGGAGATGAACGGCGCAAGCATAGGTAGGGAAGTGTGCCTCACGATCCTTCGACCAGGAAGAGCACGTTTTCCCCGATGTCCACGGCATGGTCGGCTATGCGCTCGAAGAAGCGGGCGATCATGACCACCCTCACGGCTACGTCGAGCTCCTCCTCCCTCCCCCGGTCGAATTCCCGGAAGAAGCCGCGGTAAAGCCGGTCCACAGGATCGTCCATGGCCTCCAGCTCCCGGGCCATCCCGGCGTCGCGCTCCTTGAAACTCTGCAGGGCCCGTTCCACCAGCCGAAGGGAACGGCGGGCCATCTCATCCAGGGCCTCCCTTATCCAGGCGTGTATGCCCCCGGCATGGATGTTCTTGACTGCCACCGCTATGTCCTCGCACAGGTCGGCCATGCGCTCGAACTTGTGGGCCAGGCGCATGATGACGATGATCAGGCGCAGGTCCACGGCCACCGGGGCCTGCAGCGCCAGGAGCTGCAGGCCCTCTTCCTCCAGCCGGCAGCGGTGATCGTCGAAGCGGTCATCCCCGGCGATGATCTCGTCGGCCGCCGCGTGGTCCAGTTCCAGGAAACACAGGCGGGTCTTCTCCAGGGTGACCAGGAGTTCGCCGCCCATGCGCAGAACCTCCCGATACAGCTCGTCGAGCCTCTGGTGGAAATCCTTTCTGGCCTCCAAGATCCCTCTCCTTCCGATGTCACCGTCCACCTTGCTCCGAACCCGCTTCACGGAACATTCCTGTCACTCCCACGCGCGGCCGTCCCCCTTCCTCCCGTTCACACCCCCACCCGAACCTCCCATATCCACGCCTCTCGCCTCAAAAGGACTTCGACCCGGAGGTGCAAGTATCCCGCGCCGGACGGAGCCGGCGATACCCTACCCCATAGACGAGGAAGAAGGAATGGCGCCGGTTTCGGCCCAGATCCCCGGCTCCCCCATGCCCGCACCGGGTGATGATGTGGTAACGTTTACCACTTGGCTCAACCGAACCTCCCGGTTATGTACCTCTCCGTCCTCTCGTCCGCCGGGGCGGTGAAAATGGCGCTCGTCTCCCCGAACTCCACCAGCCGCCCGGGCTCACCCTGGCTCTCGATGAGGAAAAAGGCCGTGTAGTCGCTGACCCTGGCCGCCTGCTGCATGTTGTGGGTCACGATGACGATGGTATATTCTTCCTTCAACTCGGCGAGGAGGTCCTCGATGCGCTGGGTGGCTATGGGGTCCAGGGCGGAGCAGGGCTCGTCCAGCAGTATCACCTCCGGCTCCACGGCCAGAACGCGGGCTATGCACAGGCGCTGCTGCTGCCCTCCCGAGAGGGCCAGGGCCGGTTCCCCCAGCTTGTCCTTTACCTCCTCCCACAGCGCCGCCCTGCGCAGGCTGGACTCCACTATGCCGTCGAGCACCCCGCGGTCCTTGATCCCCAGCACCCGCGGCCCGAAGGCCACGTTGTCGTAGACGGTCTTGGGAAAGGGGTTGGGCTTCTGGAAGACCATCCCCACCCTCCGCCTCAGGGAGGTCACGTCGCATTCCCTCCGGTAGATGTCCTCGCCGTCCAGGAGGACCTCCCCCTCCACGCGGCACCCTTCCACCAGGTCGTTCATGCGGTTGAGGCATCGGAGAAAGGACGACTTGCCGCAGCCGGAGGGACCGATAACCGCGGTGATCCTCCTCTCCGGAACATCCAGGGTGATTCCTTCCAGTATCTTCCTTTCGCCGTAAAAGAGGTCCATGTCGCGGAGGCGGAACTTGGCGCCGTCCTTGGGAGCCGCGAACCCGTCGGCCCGCTTCGAGTCGCGGAGGCGGGGCACGTCGTCGCCTTCCTTCACGCCCCTCCCACCCCGGTTCCCGCGCAGCGATTCCAGAACCGCGAAGATCCTCGCCATGTTCTTCCCCTCAGTCGCGGTAGCCCATCCGCTTCCTCACCGTTCTCGCCGTCATTCGAGCCGCGAGGTTGAGGGCTAGCACGGTGAGGAGGAGAAAGGCCGCTTCCCCGCTGGCCACCCGGAACCAGTCCGGCACCAGTGCGCCCTCGGTATACATGTGCCAGATGTTGGCGGCCATGGGAGCGGCCGGCCGGAACGGTGACCAGGGGACCTTGCGCACGAACAGCCCCACGGTGTAAATTACGGCGGCGCTCTCGCCCACTATGCGCCCCGCGGAAAGGATGGCTCCGGTGGTGATGCCGGGCACGGCTACCGGAAGGACGGCCTTCCTCACCGTTTCCCATCGCGTGCAGCCCATGGCCAGGGCGGCCTCGCGGTAGGACCGCGGCACCGCCCTTATGGCTTCCTCGGCGGAGCGCATCACCGTGGGCAGGTTCAGCAGGGTCAGGGTCAGGGCGCCGGCCAGCAACGAATACCCCAGGCCGAGGTAGATGACGAAGACCACCATCCCGAAGATGCCGAAGACGACGGAGGGGACCGCGGACAGGGAATCCGCCCCGAAGCGCACCAGGCGCACCAGGCGCCCCTCCCTCGCGAACTCGGACATGTAGACGGCCGCCCCCACCCCGAGGGGGATGACCAGCGCCAGGGTGAGGGCGGCCAGGTAAAACGAGGAGACCACCATGGGCCAGATGCCGCCTCCCTCCCACATGGCCTGCGGCTTCCCGAACACGAAGGAGGGGGACAGCGCCGCGCCCAGGCCGTTCCAGAGTATGATTCCGATGACCGTGACCACCACCAACAGGGCCAGCAGGGCGAACGACCATATGACCACCGTGGCCAGGCGATCCACCAGCGCCTGCGCGGAACGCCTGCCGCGGTAACGCCGGGCCAACGCGAAATCTTCCCTCTGTTCCGGGCCGACCCGGCTCGAAACGCCGGTCCCTTCCGGAAGCGTGACGGTGTTTTCCTCGTCTATCATCATTCGATCACCGCGTAGCTTTCACGCGCCCTGGAAACCAGCCGCACCAGGATCACCAGGGCCATGGCCAGAAGGAGGAGCACCAAGCCCATGGCGAAAAGGGCTGACCGCTGTAGGCCGGTGGATTCCCCCATCTCCATGAGGATCTTGGTGGTCAGGGTGTGGGTGGGGGAGGTGAGGGAGGTGGGAAAGACCGAGGCGGGCCCGATGACCATGGCCACGGCCATGGTCTCCCCCATGGCCCTGCCCATCCCCAAAATGACCGCGGCCAGGATGCCGTGCTTTGCCGCGGGAAGGAGCACCCCGCTGATGGTTTGCCAGCGGGTGGCCCCGAGGGCCAGGGCCGCCTGCGTGTAGGAGGCGGGTACTGCCTCCAGCGCGTCCCTGGAAATGGCTGCGACAGTGGGCACGATCATAACTGCCAGGATGATGGAGGCGGCGAGTATCCCGCTTCCCGAGGACCCCGTGATACTCCGGATATGGGGCACGAGGACGGTGAATCCCAGCCATCCCAGGACGATGGAGGGAATACCCGCCAGAAGTTCCACCAGGCGGGAGAACAATTCCCGGGGACGCCGGGGGGCAACCTGGGTGAGGAAGAGGGCCAAGCCCAGTGCCAGGGGGGTGCCCAGGAGGAGCCCCCCGGCGGTTGTGGCCAGCGTTCCCACGAGAAAGACCAGCATCCCGTAGCGCCCTTCCCGGGGGTCCCAGACGGAGGAAAAGAGGTTGGCCGGTCCGGCCTGGCTCAGGCTGGGTAGGGCCTCTTTAGCCACGAAGAAGACGACCGTGACCAGGCCCACCACGACCATCATGGCTGCTACCAGGAGGACCTTCCTCGTCAGCCATTCCCTGCTTATCGCCGGCATCCTGCATCCATCTCCTCAAGTCGCCTCGATATCCTCCGGAGGGTCACGCGTCGCACGAGGGGGAAACCCTGCGTGCAGCGCCCATGCAGCCCCCTTAGATCTGGTTCACGGGGATGTATTCCCTGGCCACCACCTCGTTCTGGAAGCGCTCGGAGAGGACGAAATCCAGGAAGGCCCTGGCCAGCCCCGAGGCCTCTCCCTTGGTGAACATGTGAAGGTACCTGGAGAGCGGGTAGGAGCCCTTCACCGCGTTCTCCTTGTTGGCCGTCACCCCCTCGTACTTCAGGGCCTTTACCGAGTTGTCCAGGTATCCCAAGGAGATGTAGCCGATGGAGAAAGGGGTGGAGGAAACCGTCTGGCGCACGATGCCGTTGCTGTTGCACTCGATGGCGCCGGCAACCGGTTTCTCCTTCTCCAGGGCCTTCTCGTCGAACATCTCGCGGGTCCCGGAGGCCTCGTCGCGGACGACCACCTTGATGGCCTGGTTCGGACCTCCCAGGTCCTTCCAGTTGGTTATCTTCCCGGTGAAGATGTCCTTGACCTGAGCGGCGGTAAGGTCGTCCACGGGAACATCCTTGTGGACTATTACCGCTATGACGTCGAGGGCGATCTTGTGGTCCACGAGCCCAAGGTTTTTCTCCTCGTCCTGGAGATCGCGGGAGGCGTTCCCGATGTCCACCACGCCCTCGGCGACGTTGGAAATGCCCACGCTGGAGCCCCCACCCTGCACGTTGACCGTGACCCTCGGGTTCTCGTCCATGAACATCTCCGCCGCTTCCTGGGCCAGGGGCAGCACGGTGGTGGAACCGGAGAGGTTCAGGGTGCCCGAAAGCGCCGGCTTCTCCTCTCCGCCCGCTGCGCCCCCATTTTCTCCGCCGCATCCCGCCGCCAGGACCAGCACCAGCGTCACCATCGCGGCGGCGGCGACCGAAAAGGCCTTCTTTCTGGTCATTGCCTACCTCCTCGTTCTTTCCTGCGGGAGAATCTCCCTCGGCACATCCTTTTCCCTTGCGTGCGCTCGAAACGCAGGAGAACCCGCAATTCCGGCATACCTGTTACTTCCAGAACCAATTACAGGGACGGGCGTTTAAATGCGGATTCAGGTTGGTTAAATTCTTTTGAAAATTTAGTTTAAGCGCCGTTTAAAACTTGGGGCGTTTATCGACCCGGTATAAAATGATCCCTTACATTATGTGTCACCCGTGCCGGCGCCTTCCTTGTTGCCTTGGTGGGGCTGCGGCAGGTGGACGTAAAAGACGGAGCCCTCGCCGGGCTCGCTTTCCACGCTCACCGAGCCTCCGTGGAGCTCCGCTATATGCTTCACGATGGAAAGGCCCAGGCCCGTGCCTCCCGTCTCCCGGGAACGCGCCCGGTCGACCCGGTAGAACCTCTCGAAGATGCGGGGTAGCTCCTCGCGGGGCATGCCCACGCCCGTATCCCTGACCTCCAGGACCACCACGTCCCCTTCTATCCGGTAATCCACCGACACCCGTCCGCCAGGGCGGTTGTACTTGACGGCGTTGTCCAGGAGGTTGTCCAGCAGGGTGGCCAAGAGCCGGCGGTCCGCCGTCACCCTTACGTCACCGCTCAGATCGGCTGCCATCTCCACCCCGTACTTCGCCGCCAGCTTGGCTTTGCTTTCCAGGCGTTCACCGACCAGGTCCTGCAGGGGGAACTCCTCCACCTGCAGGACCGTCTCGCCAGCCTCCAGCCGGCTCAGGGCGAGCAGGTCCTCGACCAGCTGGGCCAGCCTGGCCGTCTCGCGGTCCAGGTCGCGCAGGAATCTTTCCCCCGTCTCCCTGCTCTCCAGCGCTCCGCCCAGGAGGGACTCTACGAGGGCACGCACGGTGGCCACCGGTGTGCGGAGCTCATGGGACACGTTGGCCACGAAGTCCTGCCGGATGCGGTCCACCCTCCTTAACATGGTGACGTCCTCGAGGGTGCTGACGGTGGCCGACACCCTGCCGTCAGTCGCCCTCACCGGTTGCGACTTCAAGTGCAGGGTCATGTGGCGCGGATAGACGAGCTCCAGCTCCCTCTCCACCTTTTCCCCCTCCACCGCAAGCCTTACGGCCTCCTCCACCTCGGTGCCCGGAAAAACCTCGATGAGCCGTCGCCCCTTCGCCCTCTCGGCCCTCACGCCCAGGATGGCCTCCGCGGCGGGATTGAGGAGCAGCACGCGGTTCTCTCCGTCCACCACCAGTATTCCCGTGGACACGTTCTCCAGTATGGCTTCCAGCTTTTTTCTCTCGGAGTCCAGTTCCTCGACGCGTAGGCGCACTTCCCGGGCCATGACGTTGAAGCCCTTCGCCAGCTCGGAGAAATCCGCCACGCGGGGCGCGGCGACCCTCCTCACCAGCTCCCCTTTGGCCACGGAGGCCACCGCCTCCCGGAGTTCTCCCAGGGCTCCCACCACCGTTCTTTCCGTCCAGATGCTGGTTACCACGATGACTGCCAGTAGCAATCCGAAGGCGACCAGAAATATCCACCATACGCTCAGGATGACCGGCATGACGTCCTTTTCCTGTACGGAGACGCGCGCCACCCCGACGATCTCCCCGTCCACCTCAACGGGCGCCGCGGCGTAAATGAACTTTTCCCCCAAGGTGCGCGACTCGCGGCTGGCGGAGGAGACCTCCCCGCGCAGGGCGGCGGCGACCTCCGGCCTTCCGGCATGGTTTTCCATCAGTTCTGCCGGAAACTCTGAATCCCCGAGTACCTTGCCCTCCACATCGATGAGGGTAAGCCTGAGGGGAAGGTGGGCCGCCAGCTCTTCGAGCCGGTCATCGATCTCGGGTGCGGACACCTGCTCCCGGAAGTAGGATTCAGCGTGACCGGCGAAGAGCCGCGCCTGCACCTCGAGGTCCCTCCTCTCGCGGGCCAGGGTATAGCTCCTGATGGGAATTATTACCAGCAAGGAGAGGAGGACCAGAACCGCGGTCACCAGCGCGGTATACCGGGTGATGAGGATGCGTTTCAGGCTCTTCAATCCCCGTCCCCGCTCACTTCGAACCTGTAACCCACCCCGCGGACGGTGATTATGCGGCTGGGGTGGGAGGGGTCTTCCTCTATCTTCTCCCGGAGGCGCCTGATGTGGACCTCCAGGGTCTTGCTCTGCCCGTAATAGTCTCCCTCCCATACCTGGCTGACCAGGTATTCACGTGGCAGGGCCTTCCCGGGGTGGCACAGGAAGATCTCGAGCAGGCGGTATTCCATGAGGGGCATCTCCACTACCCTTCCACCCACCCTTACCTCGTGCCGCTCCCGGTCCAGCACGATGTCCCCCGCCCGCAGAAGTCCCTCCTCCCTTTGCTCCTTCTCCGCCGTCCAGCGCCGCAGGACAGCCTTCACCCTCGCCATCAGCTCCCGCATGTTGAAGGGCTTGGTCACGTAGTCATCGGCGCCCATCTCCAGTCCCAGTATCTTGTCCACGTCGGAATCCTTGGCCGTGAGTATGATCACCGGGACGTCGCTTTCCCCGCGCAGCCTCCGGCATATCTCCATGCCGTCCATACCTGGGAGCATGAGGTCCAGGATGATCAGGTCGTAGCTTCCCTCCCGGCACTTCTTCCAGCCGCTCTCCCCGTCCAGCGCGATGTCCACCCGGTAGCCCTCCCTCTCCAGGCTGAAGGCCACCGCTTCCGCCAGCGGCCTCTCGTCCTCGATGATGAGTATCTTCTTCATGACCTTCTCGCCATTCACCGGGAAACCGATAAAAACGGTCCCGGTGAGTAATATACACCTCCAACCCTTTAAACCGAACATGGCGACAGGCTACCTCCGTGTAAGCAAGACGAAAAGGAGACACGGGCTGTCGGAGGGCTTAGAATGGGAGAGGATGCCGCAAAAGAAGCCGGGCCGGCATGGACAGGAAGGGCTAACTGATGGTCACCAAGGGAGCCCTGGAGAAGGTGCCGGAGATCTGCGCCCCCGCGGAGTTGTCGGAGGATGAATTAAAGGACCTGCAGGATGTCTACGCCGACATACAGCGCCTGTACGAGGAGCAGAGCCGGCAGGGATTACGGGTGCTGGGCGTGGCTTACCGCAGGATGGGTGATGAGACGACCATTTCCACGGACGACGAGAGGGAGATGACCTTCGCCGGCCTGCTTGTCTTCCATGACCCCCCAAGCCGGGGGTCGAGGAGACGGTGCGGCGACTGCATAACCTGGGGGTAGGACTCAAGATCATCACCGGCGATAACCCCCTGACGGCCCGACGGCTGGGGGAGATGATAGGCATTCCTCGCCCCGCCTGCTCACGGGCACTTTTCTTCCTTTCCTGCCCATGCTCCCCGGCCAGATACTCCTGACCAACCTCCTGACCGATTTCCCGGAAATGGGCATCGCCACCGATAACGTGGACCCGGAACTGGTGGAACGGTCACGCCGGTGGGACGTGGGTTTCATAAGGAGGTTCATGCTGGTCTTCGGTCCCCTGAGCTTCCTTTTCGACTTCCTGACCTTCGGCGCGCTCCTTCTGCTGCTCCACGCCGACGCCCGCCAATTCCGCACCGGGTGGTTCATGGAGTCCGTGATTTCCGCCTCCCTCATCGTCTTGATCATCCGTACCCGTAAGCCTTTTTTCCGCAGTCGGGCCGGGAGATTCCTGGCCGTGGCCTCCTTCCTGGTGATCGCGACCGCCTTGGCACTTCCCTTCTTGCCGGTTGCAGAGGTGCTGGGCTTCCAGAAGGTTCCTTTTACCTTCTTTCCCGTGCTGGCCCTCATCGTCTTCCTTTATGCGCTGGGGGCAGAGTTGACCAAGCGCATATTTTACCGGCATATTCCATCCTGATGAATAATGCGGAATTTAAGGATGACGGTCCTTGAAAAGGTCGGCGGCAGGAACCCTTAATATTTGAGGAAAGGTTCCCTGAAGAAACGAGAACCTGTGCCGTTCAGGCACGACCTTTATACATGATGACGAGGTTATTGAACATGGAGGTGGAAAAGAAATGTCTTCTACAGGTTTTCCGGACATCGTTTCGGTGGTTGTCGAGGTGCCCAAGGGCTCGAAGAACAAGTACGAATACGACCGCCGGAAGGGCAGGATAAAGCTCGACCGCGTGCTCTTCAGCGCCGTTCACTACCCGGCGGATTACGGATACATCGAGGACACCCTGGCCGAGGACGGCGACGAGGTGGATGTACTGGTTCTGCTCGACGAGCCCACCTTCTCGGGATGCCTCATAGAGGCCAAGCCCATCGGGATCCTGCTCATGGAGGACGAAAAGGGAGTGGACAACAAGGTACTGGCAGTGCCGGTCAACGACCCCCGCTGGTCCCCGTTCGCGGACATCGGCCAGCTTCCACCCCACCTGCTGGTGGAGATCGAGAATTTCTTCCTCACCTATAAGAAACTTGAAGCAAAGGAAGTGCAAAGCAGGGGGTGGAGGGATTCCAGCCAAGCTAAGGAATATCTTCTCCGGTGCAGGACGGCCTGAGGGGGATTGTTCAAGGGGAAGGATTGTACTTTCCAGTGATGATGCTATTTCTGCGAGCCTCCCTGAAGCTCGACCTCTCCTGATGGGATGGGAGTTAGAAAATTTTTACCTTACATGACGCGCGACTTTCCAGCAGCCAAAGCGAGCCATGGGATGCAGGGTTATTCGTCGTTACATCACCCATCTTTTCTTTCCACGGGGTTGGAGGGGGCTCTTTTCCCGCCGAGAGGGATCGTAGGGCCTCGACCCACCACCCCGGGGAGGGTACCAGCCACCCGCAGGCGTCATCCCCTCCACCGGAGGTTCGGAAATCCACGCGCAGGATCTTCCTCCCCCGGGACTTCCCCAGGAAGGAACCAGCCACGGACACGGAGCCCACGTCCTCCAGGGGGATGAACAAGTATCTGCGGGGCAGGAACATGCGGAAGTGGATCCCCCGGTCGGTCAGCGCCAGCAGGCCGTTCCCCCTCACCTGGGCGTAACCCCGGGACTGCCGGCCGAAGAAATTGCAGTCCTCCACGTGGAAGACCTTCTCCCCGCCCACCGCTTCGCGCAGGGCGTTGACCGCTTCATTTCGGAGTTTGCGTATCCACCACCGGACCAGGACCATGTCAACGACCAGGTCGACAAGGACCACGGCAACCACTATAACCGGTATCACGGATCGCCACCCCTTTGACCTGGAACGCAACGCCGCCCGGGACGCCCACATCGTCCGCTTCTGCGTCTTTCCAGAAAGAACATCAACCCTCTATCAACCCTTCAGCCTGAAAATGCCCTCGAATCCTTACCGATAAAATCTGGAAGTTCCTCGATCTCTCCGCCCGGCAGTGTTTTTCATTGTTCACCGGGCCTCCGGGCAAGGACCTCGAACGGCCCCTTCCCGCTCATGAGCATGTCATCCGCCGGGCGAACCTCTCTTCCAATCCTTCGACACGAAGCGTGTTTTTCCCTGAGCCATTCCCCGGCTGGAACGACGGGTCTTCCATTCCATGCTGGCACACAGCGATTCGTTCCACCCATTCGGTCCCTTTCGCGCCCTTGGATCGCGTTATTTCCAGCGGAAAACCCTTGGTCGACCCGCCGAACCCCCTGCGTGCTCCGTTCCGTTTCACCCGTCGAGACGGCAGCCCGCGCTCTCCAGCCACGGAATCCTCCGTGGAAATGAAAGGGGGCGCGGTGATCCGCGCCCCCGCTTCCTTTTCTCAAGGCTCAGCTCATTCCACCTTCTCCCAGAGGGTGGCGTTGGCGTTCCCGAAGCCGCCGCACAGGGTGGCGATGGCCCTCTTGGCCTCCGGGAAGTCCTTCTTCATGATGTTGTTTAGGGTGATTACGATGCGGCACCCGGACTCCCCCAGCGGATGGCCCAGGGCCAGCGCGCCGCCCCACACGTTGATGTTGTCGAAGGGGGCGTTGTAACCGATACCCAGCTCGCGGATGACCGCCAGGGCCTGGGTACCGAAGGCCTCGTTGAGCTCCCAGAGGTCGATGTCCTCAATGGTGAGGCCCTTCCGGGCCAGGAGCTTCTGCACCGCGTACACCGGCCCGATGCCCATGACCGTGGGGTCGCACCCGGCCATGCACCCGCCGCCGTAACGCAGGTGGTAGGAGAGCCCCAGCTCGTCAGCCTTTTCCCGGCTCATGAACAGGGCAGCGCAGGCTCCCACCGTCAGGGGGGAGCTGATGGCCGCGGTGACGATGCCGTCGGGCTTGAAGGCCGGCTGCATCTGGGCCATCTGCTCCAGGCTGGGATTGTCACGTATCCACTGGTCGCGGTCGCACAGGAACTCGTTGCCGTTCTCGTCCAGGGCGGGAATGGGAACGATCTCGTCCTTGAACTTCCCGGCGTCGCGGGCCTCGCGGGCCTTGATGTGGCTCCAGTAGGCCATCAGCTCGGCATCGGCGCGGGAGACGTTGTATATCTCGGCGATCTTCTCGGCCGTGGCTCCCATGGGGAGCTCCAGCGGGTTGTAGTACTGGGCGATGCGGGGCGGGATGTCCATGCCCGCGGCCATGGGCACGTTCATCATGTCCTCCACCCCGGAGGCGATGAAGATCTCTCCCTCCCCGGCCATGATGGCCCGGCAGGCGTGCTCAATGGCCGACATCCCCGAGGGGCACTGCTGGTTGATCCCGTTGGTGGGCACGCTCTCCGGGAGCCCGGAGGCCAGCCAGCCCAGCCGGGCGATGTCGTTCTGCATGCCGGTCTGGTTGGCAGTGCCGCAGAACACCGCGTCCACGTCCTCCGGCTTCACCTGTGGGTTGCGCTCGAAAAGCGCGTTGTACACGTAGGTGAGGAGTTCGTCCGGACGCAGGTGCCGGGCCCATCCTTTCTCCTTGTGAGCCCGGAAGTTGGGGGTTCTCACTCCGTCCACCAGGACCGCTTCCTTGATCTCTGCCATGTCCCTTCCCTCGCTTTCCTCTTCTCTGCTTTCCTCTTCTCTGATGCTTACCCCGAAACACCTCTCGGCGGAGATGCTATCTCTCCTGCGTAAACTGCAAGCCGCCGTTACTCTCGCCGGCCTCGGACCACCGAGATGTCGCCTCCTCCCGCCCCGCATCCCGGACAAGTTACCGAGGAAGCAAATAAGGCAGGGGTTATTATACCAGATTCATGACATCCGAGTACTCGAACTCGGGCATCCGGAAGGCTTCTCTTTTTCGGCGATTTTTACGGGCCGCCCGTCATCACGCAAACCGTTCCCGAAGGCGGGCCGGGGAACCGGGCTCCCGTCGCTGTCGCCCGGCGAAGATGAGGTTTTTGCCGGACTGGACGGCGAGCCCGAAAGCTGGTTCAAGAACCGGGCTCTCGTTTCATCCCCGGTAAGCCGTGTTTCGGCGCAACCTCCCGGTCCCGGACTTGCCGAGTCCGATCCTTTCTTGCCCCCTTTCCACCCGGCGAGCCGGACAATTACCGCATGACCCGCAATACCTCCCTCTTCCGTCCCCTGATGCCCCTGCTCCCCCTGTTCAAGCCGCTCATGGAATCCCCCCGCTGAGAAAGTTGATGATTCCCGTGGCCAATCATGCGGGCCTTAAACATCCTGATGTAGAATGATGCCACACGCGGAAACGGTCGCCGGTTAGCGGGAAAGAAGAGGAGGAATTCCCGGTAGCCGGGGGTTTCCGATGCATCCGGTAACCGTCCTGCGTAGCCGAGGACGAAGGGAGGAATCATGGAGGGCACGAAGTTCTGCCCGGAATGCGGGGTCCCCTGCCAGTTCGTCGACAACCACGTCTGGCTGGAGAACGGGGTGATAGTTCAGAGCGGAGACCGCAGCCACCGCATGGTCCTGGTGGAGAGCGCCAACCTGGACCACCTCTTCCGCGGCATAGAGGAGATCATCGGCCTGCCCATCGAGCGCATCGTCATCGAGACCAAGCGCAGGGCCACCCGGGAATACATCGACCGCCTGGTGCCCGAGGAAGTCAAGGACATGGTGGCCAGGAAGGAATTAGACATGAACCTCCTCATCCAGGCCAACAACAACCTCGCCCGCATCATGGGTTACGGAGACGTTAACCTGGTGGGTTACCGCTGGGAGAAGGACGACGACGATTACCTGAGGCAGCGGGTGAGGAATCCCTACTCCATCCCCCTCTGGTGCGGCGACCTGGCGGGGGCAGTGGAGGCTGTCACCCGCCGCGACAACGACGTGGAGTACCGCCTGGTCTCCTCCGAGGAGGTGGAGATAAACGCCTTTCCCGCCGAGCATCCTCCCCAGTTCCAAGGGAGGCTGGAGCTCAGGGAATACCACCTCCTCGAGGGCGACGTGGAGCTGGAGAGGTGCGGGACCTGCGGGGGACCCCAGGGCCTCTCCGCGTTGCGCTGGGACCTGGAAGCGGGCACCATCACCGATACCACCACCGGGAGGCGCCTGGCCATGCTGGGCCCCGCCTACCAGGAAGCGGTGTTCGAGGAGCTGGAGAAGGAGCTCGGGGAGGAGATACCCCGCGCCATCGTGGAAGCCCAGCGGAGATTCGTGAAGTCCGGTTTCTACCGTCTGCAGGAGATCGAGAGCGAGGAGCAGTTCCGGAAGCTGCTGGCCCTGCGCGGCCTGGGCAACCTGCGCACCCTGTCCCTGGAGGGCGACCGGCTCCGTATGCGCCTTGAAAACGCGGCTCTCCACCTCATGATCGTGGGTCTCCTGCAGGGCTACCTGGAGACCTCCACCGGGCGGGAATCCACGGCAGAATGGGAACTCACCTCGGAAGGAGTCCTCGAACTGGAAATCACCGCCCGGTAGAGGCGCCGCAAGGTGGTAAACCGCCGAATTTTCCTCTCGTAAAATCCCGGCCGGCCTGCCCCCCTCACCTCATGCCCGGGAACTGGCGCGACGGGGAAGCACGGAGAGGAATATCCTCCAGTCGTCGGCATCGAAGGTGCGCAGGGCGAAGAGGGCTCCCAGGTAAGAGGCCACGTATATCGACACCAGCCCGGAGAAGGGAAGGGCAGAGCGCAGGGGCAGGCACGGCAGCGCAGCTGCCAGGGCGGCTAGGGCGGGCTTCCAGTTTCCCAGCAGGCTCGGGTGGACGCTCATGTGCCGCCAGGCGAAGTAGACGGTTATCCCCAGCATGGCCGACTCGGAGAGCAGGGTGCTCAACGCCGCCCCCAGGAAACCCAGCCAGGGAGTCAAGGCCACGCAAAGGACGACGTTCACGCCCGCACAGGCGAGGATGGCCAGCACGCTGAACCTCTGCTTGTAATGTGCATTCATGAGCTCGATGAGGGGAATGTAGGTGAAACTGAACAGGGGGACGGCGGCCAGGATCCACAGGGCGGTACGGGCCGAGAGGTAGGACTCCCCATAGACGGTGGTGATGATGGGAGAGGAGAACAGGACCAGGAGGCCGCAGAAAGGAAGGCTCACGCAGGCCAGGTACTTGACCACCCTGCGCACCGCCTCCAGGTGGCGCTGGGCGGGATCGTTCCTCGCCCGCGCCAGGAAGGGGAACACGGCCGTCATGCAGGTGGCGGGCACCACGGCCATGGCCCAGATGATGCGGTAGGCGGAGCTGAAAAGGCCGGCCTGGTAATCCCCCTTGAAGGCGGAGACCAGGACGGTGCTGGTATACCCGAAGACGAAGGTGACCAGCCCGATGATGCCGAAGGGAAGGGCGCCTACTACCATCTTCTTCCAGAAAGCCAAGTCCAGCGTGAAAACCGGCTGCCCCATCTTGCGGGTGAGGATCATGAAATCCACCCCCATGGATATCACCGCTCCCACCATCAGGGCGTAGGAGATCCCTACCAGGCCGTAACCCCGCAGGAGGAGGACGGAGCCCACCCCAAAGGTCAGGAGTATGTCCACGATATCGGAGATGGCCTGGTATTTCATGACCTCGAAAGCCTGGAAGACGGCGTCGAAGAAGCGCCTCAGCCCGGTGAAGACCACGTAACTGAGCCCGATGAGGAAGAGGGGAAGCCTGGTATCGGAGGACCGGGAGGTAAAGGCTATGATGGCATAGATGATCCCCGCGCTGGCCAGCCCGGTTATCAGCCTCAGCACCGTGAGGTCCCCCACGTAGCGGGCCACCTGGTCCCGGTTGGCGGCCAGCTCCCTCACCACCAGCTTGGGAAGGCCCATCTCCCCCACGATGAGCAGGATGTAGGCCAGGGACAGGGCGAAGGAATAGGCACCGAAGCCCTCCGTGCCCAGCTTGCGGGCGATGAGCACGGTGAAGAGGGGCATGAGCACCGCCCGGAAGGTCCCCCCTCCCATGATCATGAGTATGTTCCTGGCTACCCTTCTTGCGTCCTCCAACTCGCCCCTCTTAGCTCCTGGTGCGCTCGTTCCAGGGAGAACCTCCCGCTCCGCCGGGAATCCACCCTTCTCCAAAGCAAGGCGGGGCTTCACCCCCGCCCGCGGTCCCCGCTCGCCGGGACCATTGGGTGATTATGGAGCCCCCTTCACGATATGTCAATCGGTTCGGTCAGGGAAAAACTTTCGAGCCATTCCAGGGAAACCTGAGGGTTAATCCCTGAACGAGGTGTGTGACTGATACAGGACTGATACGAGAGACAAAGGAAGGGGAATTTTTTTTTTATGGGAAATCTGTTTTTTTGATGGGGAAATCTTTTTTTCTGACCCACGCCATCCGGTACCACAGAATGTCGCCCCCGGATACAACTCAAGACGCGAAGCTGACATCAGGTGAAGCCATGAAAACCCATCGGCATTCCATGCCTGGACTGTTCGGTTTCGTCGCGGCAAGGAGTCTGCGCTCAGAACATGGAGAGCCTGACCCGGTATTCGGACGCAGAAAGGTCACGTCATCGCCGCCACCACCGAGGCTCAGTCCAGGTTCTCCCGCTTCCGGCGATCATTCCTCGAGGGTGGAGAGGTCACCCACCTCCTGTCCCAGCTCCCTGGCCTTGAGCAGGCGGCGCATGATCTTGCCGCTCCGCGTCTTGGGGAGGCTGTCCACGAAGGCTATCTCGTCGGGAACGGCTATGACTCCCATGGTGGAGCGAACGTGGTCTCGCAAACGATCGGCCAGGTAATCGCTCCCCCGCGTTCCCTGGGTGAGGACCACGAAGGCCTTGATTCGTTCGCCCTTCACCTCGTCGGGAAGGCCTATGGCCGCCGCCTCCGCCACCGCCTCGTGGGAGACCAGGGCGCTCTCTATCTCCATGGAACCCAGGCGGTAGCCGGCCTTTTTAATGACATCGTCAACCCTTCCCTGTATCCAGAAATAGCCATCCTCGTCCACGGTGGCCGCGTCCCCGGCGAAATACTTGCCGGGGAAACGGTTCCAGTAGCTCTCGTATTTCTCCCGGTCCCCGTGTATGGCACGCATCATGGACGGCCAGGGATTGAGCAACACCAGGTACCCTCCCTTCCCCGGCGGTACGGGATTTCCCTCCGCGTCCACCACCTCGGCCTTCTGTCCCAGGAAGGGGCGTCCCGCGGATCCCGGCTTTAGGGGCAGGGGGACCAGGGGAGTTATCATGTGCATGCCGGTCTCCGTCTGCCACCAGGTATCCATAATCGGGCAACGGTCTCCGAAGGCCCTTCGGTACCACACCCACGCTTCCGGGTTGATTGGCTCTCCCACCGAGCCCAGGAGACGCACCCGCTCCATGGAGAACTTGGACGGCCAGGCCTCTCCGAAATGCATGAGCGCCCTCACCGCGGTGGGAGCGGTGTAGAGCACGGAGACCCCGTAGGCATCCACGTTATAGTAGAGGCGCGCCGGGTCGGGATAGTCCACGGCGCCCTCGTATATAAGTTGGGTGGCCCCGTTCAGGAGCGGCCCATAGACGATATAGGTATGGCCGGTGATCCAGCCCGGGTCCGCCGTACACCAGTACACGTCCTCGGGCCTGAGGTCCAGGACCAGCCGGGTGGTCGCGAAGGCCCCCACCATGTACCCGCCGTGCACGTGCACCACTCCCTTGGGTTTCCCGGTGGTGCCCGAAGTGTAGAGGATAAACAGCGGATCCTCGGCGTCCATCTCCGCGCAGGGTTGGTAGCGGTCGGCCAGGGCCACGGCCTCATCGAGGTACACGTCCCTCCCGGTGACCATCATCACCCGGTTCTTCGTCCGGCGCACCACCATTATCCTCTCCACGCTGGGGCAGTAGCGGATGGCCCGGTCCACCACCGCCTTGAGCTCCACCACGTTCCCCCGGTAATAATACCCGTCCGCGGTTATGACCAGCCTGGCCTCCGCATCCTGCATCCTTTCCGCCAGCGCTTTCTCACTCAGCCCGGAATAGATGAGGGTGTGGACCGCGCCGATGCGCGCCGTGGCCAGCATGGCCACTACCTGCTCCGGAATGCGCGGGAGGTAGATGGCCACGCGATCTCCCTTCCCTATACCCATGCGGACCAGCGCGCTCGAGAGGCGGTTGACCTCGTCGTAAAGGCGCGAATAGGAGTAGATTTTCCGCGCCCCGTTCTCTCCCTCCCAGTAGAAGGCCACCTTGTTGCGAACCGTCATCTCCATGTAACGGTCGAGGCAGTTGTAGACTATGTTGCAGCTCCCTCCCTCAAACCAACGCGCATCCGGACATTCCCATCTGAGCACCCCGTCCCACGGCCGGAACCAGTGCAGTCGGGAGGCCATGTCCTCCCAGAACTCCTCGTAGTTGTCGGCCGCCCAGACATACAGTTGCTCCAGGTCGGAAAATCCCCTTTCCCGGGCATAGGCCATCACGTTGGATGCCGACACCATTTCCGGGGAGGGCATGAAGATTCTCTCCTCCTTAAGTATCCGGTCCGTAGTCTCCAGGTCGCGCTCGGACATGTGCGTTCGCCTCCTTCTCCCCATTCCTTTCGAAACCGGGGCGCCTCCCTTGCCTCGATACCGTGGACGGCCCCCTAAGAAACCAGCCTCGCGCCCGGCCCTCGTTTTTCGCTTCCACGGCGGGAACGCGGTACAGGCCAGGCGTATGGCCACATCCCCATCGCTTACTCATTATTGGCGCTAGGGAGGGGAACCAAACGTCGGCTGGGGCTGATCTTGCCGCCAGGTTCGCCTCACCCCGCCTTCCATGGTTTTAAGGACCGATCGTGGGAACGGGGCGGGGGATTCTAATCTTCAATGCAGACCCGGCGATCCTGATCCCCCGGCAGCAAGGCACGGCCAACCCGGCCTCCATCCTCCTCGCGTCGATACCGGGCCAAGATCCCATCGAGGACATGGATGCCTTCCACGAGGGGGAGGAGGGACAAGGGAAAATACCTGGCTTCTACGGGTCCTATACCCCCGGGGATATCAAATTTCAAGACTTGACCTGACCCCTTTAACGTAGGAGCCTACGGGAGACGAAGGAGGCGATCCGGAGGCAGAGCATGGGGGCCAGGCGCTTGAGGTAGTAGAGCAGGTAGGCCTCCTTGCCCAGGAGGACCATGAACTTGCCCCGGGATATGGATTCCACAATTTTCCTACCCGCGTCCAAGGGATCCATGCCTCTTTCCCGGAGCATGGCCGCGTAGCGTTCCTCGTTCTCTCGCTGCTTTTCCGTGCGGTAGTGATTGCGGGTGTGAAAACCTATGTCCGTGCTGATGGCTCCCGGGCAGACCACGGTGACGCCCACCCCGTGGTTACGCGCCTCCGCCCAGAGCATCTCCGAGAGGCCTACCACCCCGAACTTGGTCACCGTGTAGGCCACGTGGAGGGGGAGCGCCACCAGGCCCGAGAGGGAAGCGATGTTCACGATATGCCCCTCCCCTCGCCGCACCATGTGGGGGAGGAAGAAGCGGCACCCGTAGATCTCCCCCATGAGGTTGACGCCCACGATCCACTCGATATCCTCCACGGGAATGACGTCCAGCTCCCCGCTCCCGCCCACCCCCGCGTTGTTGACCAGGATATCGACCTGCCCCTTCCACCCCAGGGCGACCTCGGCGAGGTCCTCCATCTCCCGGCGAACGGAAACGTCCACCCTCCGCGCCAGGCAGTCCCGGCCCTTTCCCTCGACCTCCGCCCGCACCGCGTCCAGGCGCCGGTCATCGATGTCCGCCACCACCAGGTGACATCCCGCGTCGGCCAGGGCCAGGGCGATGCCCCTCCCCAGGCCGGAGGCGGCGCCGGTGACCACCGCCGTCCTTCCCCGGAACCACTCCATTCCTTTCTTTCCCGGCAATCTGACTCTGGCCATCGTTTTTACCTACCTCTTCCTTCGCGACGCCGTTCATCCATGACCTCGACCCACAAAACATGCGCGAGCCTAAGGGGGCAACCTGCGTTCGTCCTACTGGATGAGTCCCTTGCGCGCCATCCAAAGCAGGAGTCGCCTCCCCAGGTCGTCGCGGTTGAAAAAGGCCAGGGTGCGGTGATAGAGACCTGGTTTCATCCGCTTGATCAGCCAGAACAGCCTCCCGGAAAGCTGGGGGACAACGTACAGCCTCCTTTTCTCCACCGCCTGGATCACCGCCTCCGCCACCTGCTCCGCGCTCATGCGCGCGTAACGGAAGGTGGTCTCGGCGAACTCCCTCTCGAAATCGTCGGTGTAGCGCATGCTCTCCAGGAGGCGGGTGTTGAAGAACATGGGGCATACGGCGGTGACCCCTATGTTGAAGGGAGCCAGCTCGCTCCGCAGGGTCTCGGTGAGAGCGATGACCGCCGCCTTGGTGGCGTTGTAGGGACCCATCTCCAGGAGGGTCAAAAGACCAGCCGCCGAGGCCACGTTGACGATGTACCCGCCTCCTTGCGTCTTCATGCGGGGAATGAAGAAATGGCACCCGTAGAGCATCCCCCAGAAGTTGACCCCGAAAACCCATTCCCAGTCCTCCAGGGGGATGTCCCCCACGAAACCGGTGGAAACCACGCCGGCGTTATTGACCAGGACGTCCACTCCACCCCAGGATCGGAAGAAGTGCTCGGCCATGGCCTCCACTTCCTCCGGCCGGCTCACGTCCAGGCGGTAGGCCTCACCGTCCCCGCCCTTCTGCCTTACCATTTCCAGGGTCTCTCCTGCCCTGGACTCGTCTATATCCACCACGCCTATCCGGCACCCCCTGGAGGCCAGGGCCAGCGAAAGGGCCCTTCCCAACCCTGAACCGGCACCGGTGATGACTACCCTCTTACCATCCAGCCTGTACATCCCCAATTCCCCTCCGTTCCTTTCCGCGCAAGGTCCTGAACCTGACTCGATCGGGCTTCAAGCAACGCATCCCGGGTCACTTGTCTTGCGTTCCCTCAGGTATCCGGCCTCGCCACCCGTCCTTCAGCTCACGCCATTCTCAACCTCCTCGACAGCATGATGTCTCCCATGTGGTTAGCGAACTCACCGCTATCCCATCTTGAACTATTCCCTGCATCCGCCTGAAATAACCGGACATCACATCCGCAATCCCCTCATCTATGTCCGTGGAACCTCCCGAAGGGCCGGGGCTTGGGGGATGGGGCGCTCCGGCGCCTCCCAGGCCATGTTCCGGCCAGGGCTTTCCTCCGTATTTACCGCCCCCATTTATCCCCTTGTCGAGGGCGGGAGGAGGTCACCCCGCTGGCACCCCGCGGTACTAATACCCCCAGGGGTATCAAAATTCAAGACCTAACCCCTAAAAATTCCTTGGGGGGACCATCTCCGCCCGGTGGAGCACCTTGTAGAAAAAGCCGAAATCGTAGCCGTGAACGGCCCGGATGGCTCCCTGCTTACAGATGGCCGCGCAATCGTTGCAGGACATGCAGTCCGCCACCGCCTTGTCGATCATGTAGGCCTTGCGTTCCTTGCCCAGGCCGGCCACGTAGAGGCAGGCGCCGGGGCAGATCAACGCGCAGTTGCCACAGCCGTTGCATTTCCCATGATCGATGACTACCCTGCCTGCCCGGCAGGTTTCCGGGTCGTTGTAGGTGGGGATGGTAAGGATTTCCTTCAGGGTAAGGTAGGCCATGGTCGATTCCCCTTTCAAAACACGGTCCGTTTTTTCCCGTTTTCCCACCAGTCGATCTCGTGGAGCTCCCGGGCCACCATCCCATCGGGCTCGCCCACCGGGTAACCGAGGCATATGGCCTCCGCGAACCGGTAGGGCCACCGGGCGCCCAGTTTCTTCTTCCACTTGCTCCCGAACTTGAGGATTTCAACGAACCCCACCCAGCAGGTCCCCAGGCCCAGGGAATGGGCGGCCAGCACCATGTTCTGTCCGCAGATGCCGATGTCCACCTGGGGCTTGGACACCCCGCGCATATCCTCCAGGATGAAGATCACCGTGGGCGCGCCGTGGAAGAGCTTGAGCTTGCCATCGGCGATGAGGCGGATGGCGCCGAAGGGGATGGGGTGGAGCTTGTTGGGCATCAGCCGGATGTAGGTCTGGGCCAGGAGCCAGGAGAGCCTCCCCAGGGGGCTGCTCTCCCAGTCCAGCATGAACTTCAGGACCCGGCAGCGAAATCTTACATATTTTTCCATCTCCTCCAGCATGTTCCAGTCTCGGACCACCACGAACCTCCAGGGCTGGGCGTTGCCGGCCGACGGAGCGAACCGCCCCGCCTCCAGGATGCGGCGCACCAGCTTTTCCGGTACCTGCCGGTCCTTGTACTTCCGCACGCTGCGCCGCTCCAGGATGACCCTCTCCACCGGGTTCCATTCCATCCCCTCGTACCAGGTGTACATCTCCCCGAACTCCGCTTCCCTGCGGTGCCTTTTCTCCATGACCGTCTCCACCATGTGCCCTCCTTGAACCCTGGATCCGAGATCCACCGACAGGTGACCGTGGCGTTCCTTACCATGCGGCCCGCCGACGCACCTTGCGTGGTCCCCTATCCTCCCTTCGACTTCCGCGGGATTTGTGAAGATGCGACTTCTCCGCTTTCAGCCTGTTTTCCGCATTTCCATATCCACGCCGCCCCGTGGAGGTCGCAGGTCCTCCCCGGGAAAGACGCCCCTCATCGCCTTCAGTCCTCGAAGGCCCTGGCCTCCGGGGCAGCCGGGGCTACGAGGCATTTGAAGACGTTCAGCCTGTTGAGCTGGTTGGTCCCCTCGTATATCTGCAGGAGCTTGGCGTCGCGCAGGCATTTCTCCGCCCGGCGGTCGTGTCGCAACCCAGCTTGCCCCATAAGCTCCAAGGCCAACTGGCAGTTCTTCACCCCCAGGTCGGTCCCCGCCACCTTGGCCAGGGAGGCCCACCCCGAGGCCAGGCGTTCCTCTTCCTCGCTCTGCCCCCCCATGACCAGAAGGCGGTAAGCGGAGGTGACAGCGTCCAATCTGTTGGCCGCGGGCATGAGGCGATCGAAAACGGAGGTGGGCATGGCCCGGTGATAATAGTAGAGTGGCTTGAAGCCGAGCAGGCGGGCCATTCCGTACATGCTGTTGGCATAATTCGCCTCCATGTAGGAGAGGCGGGCCAGGGCGGCGTTCATGTACATCTCCGCCAGCAGGCACTGTACCCATTCGTGGTTGACCAGCGGGCGCCCGTCCACCACCGTCTCCCTTGCAAACTGGAGGGCGAGCTCCAAGGCTCCCCGGGCCACGCCCGCGCCCATGGCTCCCACTCCCGGTCGCGTGGCCGATACCACGAAGTCTATGAGCTGCATGCTCAGCTCCCGCGGGCCCCTCTTCATCCTCCGGGCCGCCCGGGAAAGTAATTTCATCTCCTCCAGGCGGGAAGCGGCCACCAGCATGTTCTCCTCGGGTATGAAACAATCCTCGAAGACCAGCTCGCTGGCCGGGCATCCCTTCTGGCCCATTTTCTTTTCCATCCGCCCGAACGAGAACCCAGGCGTACCGTTCTTCACCGCGAAGGCGATCATGCTCTCGTCCGGCCTTTCCAGGTCCTCGTAGGCAATGAGGATGTGCCAGGTGGAGAGGTGCCCGTTGGAGATGAAGATCTTGCGCCCGTTGACCACGTAACCCCCCTCCACCCTGCGGGCGTGACAGCGTACTTTAGCCCGGGCCAGAAGTTCCACCTCCTCGGCGTCGGTCCCGGCTTCCGGCTCGGTCACCGCCCCGGAAACCAGGCACGGCTTGCCGGTTTTCTCCCCCTCCACCACCTCGCGGCTGATCTGGTCTATGAGCCGTATGTTCCAGGTGGCCACCAGGATGGAGAACCCGAAATAGTGCACCCCGATGAGGTTGGTGATGGCCAGGCACTCCGAGGCCAGCTCCTCCACGAAGGGGGCGATGCTGGTGAGACTCCATCCCTTTCCCCCAAAGAGCTTGGGAATCCACATGGTGAAGAATCCCCAGCGGTTGGCCTCCTCCACCAGTTCCCAGGGGAGATAGGTAGGATCTTCCTGCGTGCGGCGGTCCAGCTCCAGGGCGTAATTGCGGGCCACGGTGCGGTTGAAACGCCGGGCCAGGGCTACGGCCTCACGACACTCGTCCACCACTCCCCTGGGCATCTTCTCCATGGCCACCAAACTGTGCATGGTATCCGTGAAGTCCGGGAACTCCCGGAGGAGCAGCGAGGAATCGCTCTTTCTCAACATGCCCTTCACCCCCTTAGGCCCACGGGGATTCCCCATCCACGATCCGCCGGATATACCGTAACCGGCGCAGCGGCACCATTCCCATCAGGGACTGCAACTGCTTGGCGTCCCGGAAGCGTTTTTCCTGCCCGTAATCCTGCATGTACCCGTTCCCGCCCAGAATCTGGATGCCGTCGCAGGTGAGCTCCGTGGCTTCCTCCTGGACCTGCAGGGCGGCGGCGCGGGAGGCCAGCCGCCACCCCGGCTCCTTTCCGTCCACGGCCCGGGCGGCCTCCCGGACCAGCATCTCCGCCACCTTGGCCTTCACCGCCATGGAGGAGAGGATCATGCGCACCTCCGACCAGTTGACGATCTTCCTCCCTCCCTGGATCCTCTGTCTCGCGTAATCCAGGGCGGTACTGAAGGATCCCTTCATCACTCCACAGGAAGCCGCCGCCGCGGCCACGCTCAGGCGGTCCACCGCGGCCTCGAAATAATCCGGACCTTTTCCTTCCTCCCCTACCAGCTCGCCCTCCACGCCGGACAGTCGTAGGTCCACCGCCGGGCAGGCATGCAGGCCCAGGCTGAGGACGGGCTCGCTCCCTTCCAAGCCCTCGGCCTGGAGATCCACCAGGAAGAGGGAATATCCCGGTCGGTCCCCTGATTTGGCCGGCAAAACGGCCTTGCCGGCGATGTTCCCCAACACCACGTAATCCACGCCGCCGGAAAGGCGGTAACCATCCTTGTGCCTTTCGGCCGCCAGGTTCGGCTGGGTATCCCCCGGGTTGTGGAAGGAGGGAAAGGCCAACAGGGCATCGCGGACGGACACCGTCCGGGAGTAGATCTGCTCCAGTTTTTCCACCGCCCCCGCCCTGGCCAACAATTCCTGTGCCAAAGCCACGGTGAAGACGGCGCCTCCCAGGCTGGCGTCCTCCCGACACACCTCCTCCAGCACCAAACACAGGGCCTGCACCGGTTCCGCCGCTCCCCCCAGTTCCTCCGGCAGGAGGAGGGAAAAGAATCCCACCTGGTGGGCACGCGCCAGCACGTCCTCGCAGGGAGGCGCGAAGGGATAGTGGTCCCGTTCCTCCCTTCCCTGCACCAGCTCGTTGAGGGCGAAATCCCTGGCCATCCCGTCCAGGAGCCTCAGTTCCTCGCTCAAGCCTACCATCTTAGCCATCACCCCTTCACCAGCTCTTGCCGTCCCTTCACGCGCCGCGTGGCGGCTCGCATAACCTGCGGTACGGCATCCGCGATCCTTACTGGAAACTACAGCCCGCTTTATCCCAACACTTGCCCGGCGACTGGCCGGATCCACGCGTCAGGAACGATCTTCAAGCGCACCGACGACGCCCAAAACCTACCGGGTCTAGGACTTTTCCTCCCAAGACCGGCGGGATACCCGTACCCCCGCTCCCGGCCTTCACGATCGGCCCGCGGCGCGAACTCCACGAACCTCCCGTATACCCGGATCGCCTTTGCGCTCCAAGCTACTTTCCGCCGCGCCCCTTTCTTGGTCAGGAAACTCTTTCCAGGATATGGATGCACATGGCCGCTTCGCCCATGCCGATGAAACCCCCGCCGTTCTCCGCCAGCGCGATGCGCGCCCCCTCCACCTGGCGGGGACCCGCCTCCCCCCGCAGCTGGGTGACCAGCTCGTATACCTGGGCGATCCCCGAGGCCCCGATGGGATGCCCCCGGCATTCCAGTCCCCCGCTGGTGTTCACCGGCAATTTCCCCCCCAGCCGGGTGGCCCCGGATTCGGCGAAGGGACCGCCTTCCCCCTCGGGACAGAAACCCAGCTCCTCGTATTGCAGCAGTTCCCCGAAGGCCGTGGCGTCGTGCACCTCGGCCACGTCGACGTCCCCCGGGCCCAGCCCGGCCATCTCGTAGGCCGTCTTACTCAGCCGCTTCCCGATGGGCTCCAGCCCGGAATCGGGCAGGGAACCCGAGGCCAGGGCGGAGGCCAGGATGCGCACCGGGCGTGCCTCCGGGTACCTCTTCAGGGCTCTCTCCGAGCAAAGCAGGGCGGCTGCCGCTCCGTCCCCGACGGGGGCGCACATGGAACGGGTGAGGGGGTAGGCCACCAGGACGTCCTCCAGCACCTCCTCCACGCTCATGTTCTTCCGGTACTGGGCCAGGGGGTTGAGTGACCCATGGTAATGGTTCTTGGCGGCGATCACCGCCAGCTGCCTCTGGGTGGTTCCGTAGGCCTTCATGTGGGCCCGGGCCCCCATGGCGTAAATGTCCATGAAGGGGGAGTGTCCTCCCTTCTTTTCCTTGCCCGCGGATGCGGCTTCCTCGGCCTTCTTCCGGGCGTCGGCCTTGAAGGCCTCGATGATGGGCCGGATGACTTCAACATCGGTGCCGGAAATAAAGCCCTCGAACATCCTGGCCTTATCCTCCGGGAACCACACTTTCTCCGCTCCCACGGCCAGCACCAGGTCGAACTGCTCCGCCTTGATGCTCAACCAGGCCTCGCGCAAGGCCGTGGAACCCCCGGCGCAGGCGTTCTCCACGTTGACGATGGGGATACCCTGGATGCCCAGAGGAGCCAGGGCCACCTGGCCGCGGATGCAGTGCTGGCCGGTGTTCATTCCCCAGCCGGAGTTGGAGAACCAGGCCGCTTGGATGTCCTTTCTCTCCACCGGGCAATCCTCGAAAAGGGCCTGCATGGCCTCGGCCACCAGCTGCTTGACGCTCCTTTCCGCGTACTTGCCGAAGCGGATCATGCCCACGCCCAGGATATACACGTCGTTGCCCATCTCGCCTCCCCTTAATCTCTGGTCTTTACGGGCCGTTTAAAGCCATGTCTTTCGTTCCATAAAAGCCGCGGCGGATAACTCGGCGGGGCCGTCCGTGCGCCCGCGGGGGTCACCCGTTTGCCTGCCTCGGAAAATTGCCAACGCATGCCATGCAAACAACGACGGTGCATGTTTTTCACCCTTCCCGGCCTCAACCTTGAACAGTCGCCTCCCCCAAGGAAACCCTTCCGGGATCCCGCTTTCCTCACTTCGCTGCCGCCTTGGCATCGTAGGTGTCCGGGGTCACCCCCAGCTTCTCCAGCTCCTTCTTGATCACCCGGTGGGTCTCCGTCTTGGGAAGTTCTTCCACCACCCGCCAGTAGCGCGGGATGGCGAATTTTGCCAGCTTGTCGGAGAGGAAGGCAGGCATGGAGGCGGGGTCCAGGGTCTTCCCCTCCACGGGCACCACGGTGGCCATGATCTCGTCCTCGGCCAGTTCGGAGGGAACGGCGTAGACGGCGCATTCCAGTACGTCGGGATGCTTGAGGATGGCCTGCTCCACCTCGTAGGCGGAGACGTTCTCCCCCTTGACGCGCATGGATTCCGTGTTGCGCCCCAGGAAGTAGATGTAGCCCTTGTCGTCCGCGTAGACCAGGTCCCCGGTGTACAGCCACCCGTCCCTCACCTTGTCGCTGGTAGCCTCCGGGTTCTTGTAATATTCCACCGAGCCCTTCCGCTCCCCCACGTAGCAGATGAGCTCGCCCGGGGTACCGGGGGGCACGTCGTTGCCCTGGTCGTCGATGATGCGGCACCTGGCGTTGAGGGGCTTGCCCATGGACCCCACAGGGGCGGTCCCGAAATTGGTGATCACCACCCCTCCGCCGTCCACCGCCCCGTATCCCTCGAAGATCTTCACCCCGAAGCGCTTCTCGAAATCTTCCCACATATCCGCCGGGCAGCCGGCGGAGAGTACGAAGCGCACCCGGTGGTCCCGGTCCGAGGGCCTGGGGGGCTGTTTCATGAGAATGGGCATGACCGCTCCCAGCCCGTTGAAGGTGGTGGCGCCGTGCTTCCGTATCTCCTCCCAGAAGCGGCTGGCGCTGAACCTCACCCCCAGGGCCACCTGCGCTCCGCAGTGCATGGCCGGGGTCACGGTGAGAAAGAGGGCGTTGGCGTGGAAGAGGGGATAACAGGTGTAGGCCACGTCCTTCCTTCCCGTCAGCAGGCGGCCGATAACGGAGATGGCCTTGACGTTGGTGCTGTTGTAGCGGTAGACCACCCCCTTAGGGAGCCCAGTGGTCCCCGAGGTGTACATGATCACGCAGAGGTCCTCGGGGTTGTAGGTCACCGCCGGCTGGGAGGGGTCGGAGTCAGGTCCGTAAGCGGCGTCGAGATCTTCCATCCCCTCGGGCAGCCGGAAATCCTCCGCCGCTCCCTCCCGGTTGACGATGACCTTCTTCACCTTGTCCAGGCGGTCCGCCACCACCTGGTAATAGGGAAGCAGGTCGTGGTCGATGACCACCATGGAGGCGTCGGAATTATCCAGCACGTAGGCCAGCTGGTCCCCGCGCAGGGCCACGTTGACCGGGACGGCGTACATGCCCAGTTTCTCCAGCCCGAAGAAGACGTCCAGCCAGCGGGGCGAGTTCCTCATGACGATGGCCAGGCCCACCCCCGGACCGCCGCCCAGGTCCTGGAGAAAAATGGCAACCCGGTTGGCGTTGAGATTCATCTCCCGGTAGGTGAACACCCGGTCCTGGAAGCGGAGGAAGGGACGGTCCCCGTGCCTTTCGGCCTTCTCCTCCAGAAGCTCGGCATGGGACATGTCTCGGCTCAGGGAAAGACTCCGTGCTTCCAGGATGCTGCGCAGGTTTTCCTTGAGGGTCCCCCGCCGGTACTCGTCCACCAGGAACAGCGCCAGGGAGCGCGCCAGGCGCCAGGCCAGCCAGGCCCGGCGCAGGTACATACGCTTCTCCTCGGAAGTCATGCCGTCACCCTTTTCCCCCTCGTCTCCTTCCCGTCCTAGGTAGAATAATCAGGAAAACATGGGCGCCATGTACTTGTCCATGAAATGGGGGTCGTTCACCGCCTCCTCGTCCATCTCGGCCATGAGGATGAGGGTGAAATAACCGCCCACGAAGAACCAAGCCCCTATCCTGGGATCGATGCTTTCCTTGAGCTCCCCCTTTCTTTGCGCCTCCCTGATCACCTCCTCCACCGCCATGCGGTTGACGGTGAAGAATCCCTCCAGCTCCCTCAAAAAATCCTCGTCGTAGCTGTTGTTGAGAATGAAGGCCAGGAACTTGCGCATGGCTGGGTTCTCCCGTATGAAATCCAGGTAGCTCTGCCCCACCCGCTTGAGGGACTCCAGCGGCCGGTCCCGGTACTCCCGGTAAATGGCCCGGTAACGCTGCAGAAGCTGGTCCTCTATGTAGCGGCAGCAAGCCAGGAAGAGCTCCTTCTTGCTGGGGAAATACTTGTAGATGGTGCCCTCCGCCACCCCCGCCTCCCGGGCCAGCATGGCCGTGGTGGCCTTCTCGTAATTGGTGCGCGAGAAAACGTCTATGCAGGACAGGATTATCCGTGTGCGGCGGTCATCCTTCCCGGAAGAACTCCGGGCCTTCTCCCGGTTCTCATCCTCCGCCGCCCGCGTCCTTCGGCGCTTCATTCCATCACCGCCGCTTTCCGGAACCGGTTTCCTTCTCCTTCCCGCCATGGCACCTCAAATCCAACGATGCTGTCCGCGGAGGAGAACCGGGCCGCCTTTCGGAATCCGCCTCCGTTCCCGGAGCCGTTTCCCGGGGATACTTCCATCAACACGCGTTCTCTCGACCATGCCTTCGGAGGAGAAGATCGCTTGAGCCCCCGTTCGCCGACTTTCCGTTAAACCCGAAATAGCGAGTGAGTACTCACTCAATATTGGTTATATAATTTTATAACTCGAGTCGTCCACGCTCTCAACCGCTTCCACTATCTCCGGCCCTCGGAAGCCTCGGGGAGATCATGTAGGGAAGATGTCGCTTAAATTTTCATCGAGATAGACTTTTCCGAACCTCGGAATCCTTGGAGGGCATAAAGTATACCCTGACCCATACCGGCTCTTGTCTTCAACGCAGGGGAGAGGACTTTCGCGATTTTACATCCTGAAGGATTTATCTGTTGTGTGGCTTGGGGCCTTCCTGCTAGTACGTCCTCCACAATTCGCAGCTGCGTTCCGGGCACATGACCCAGAAGGGGAGGCGTTTCCTGGTGGAGTCCGTCGCCCCGAAAGTTCATGATTATCCGTTATCTTGATATTTTTACCCGGTATCCTGTTATTTTTATCCCGGGGATCGAATCACGTCCTGTACCGTTTCGCAGCCAAGGCGGAGCGGAAAGGTGTGGGAAGGTAATAAGGGCCCGCTCATCCCGGGGATCGAATCAAGCCCTTTACCGCTTCGCAACTATATGATATGGGGGAGGAGGCAAAAGGGGCGGAAGACAAAAGGGGTCCAGCGACGGAAGCTGGAGGGGCGATGCGAAGGGAAGAGGCACTGGGCCTGCTGCACGAGAACCTGAAGGCGGAGAACCTGCGCAAGCACTGTTACGCCACCGAGGCGGTGATGCGGCGCCTGGCGCGCGAACTGGGGGAGGACGAGGACCTCTGGGGACTGGCTGGCCTCCTGCACGACCTGGACCTGGAAATCTGTGGCAACGACATGAGTGTGCACGGCGAGACGGCAGCGAGGCTGCTGAGCGAGAGAGGTGCTTCCCCTGAGATGGTGGAGGCGGTACGGATGCACAACGCCGAAGGGCTGGGGCTGGGCGAGCGGAAAACGGTCTTCCAGCATGCCCTGGCCGCCGCGGAGACGGTGACCGGGCTCATCGTGGCCGCCGCCCTGGTCCTGCCGGACAAGAAGCTCGCCGGGGTAAAGGTCCAGTCCCTGCGCAGGCGGATGAAGGAAAAGGCCTTCGCCCGGGGAGCCCGCCGCGAGGTGATCATGGAGTGCGAGCGGGCGGGATTCGAGCTGGAGAGGTTCCTGTCCCTAGCCCTGGAGGCCATGCAGGAGATATCAGACCGGCTCGGTCTCTGAGCTCGCAACGCACGTCCGACAACACCCATCGTCGCCGGATGGATATTATAATACCATTATTTACCAAAAGGTAAGTGCTCCGGGTGTGGAACGCCGGCGCGTTCGTTTCCCCGCTTCCCGACGGCCTCCCCGGTCCACCCACGTCGAGGATGGGAGCGTCGCCGGCCCATGCCGGTGCCAATATAGAAAAATCTTTCGCCGGCTTAACGCCGTGTTTCTCCGCGAGGGCTCCCTGCCCCGCGGCCCCGGGTCACGGCTCGGTCCTCTCCTCCACCAGGGCGACGGCCACGGCGGCGATTCCCTCCCCGCGGCCGGTGAAGCCCATGCCCTCGGTGGTGGTGGCCTTTATCCCCACTCTGCTCTCCGGAACGCGAAGGATGAGGGCCAGGCGCTTCCTCATCTCCTCTATATGGGGTGACAGGCGGGGCTCCTGGGCCACAACCACGCAGTCCACGTTCACCACGCGGCAGCCGCGCTCCGAGACCACGCCCATGACCTCCTCCAGGAGGACGAGGCTGGAAATATCCCGGAAGGTGGGATCGGTGTCCGGGAACCTCACGCCTATGTCCCTCTCACCGCAGGCTCCAAGCAGGGCGTCCATGAGGGCGTGCACCAGCACATCGGCATCGGAATGGCCGGCCAGGCCCCGGTGGTGGGGAATCTCCACCCCTCCCAGGACCAGCCTCCTCCCCTCCGCGAAGGAGTGAGCGTCAAACCCCAGACCCACCCGGCACGACAACCTGCAGGCCTCCCTTCTCCAGCAGCGCCTCGGCGACGAGGATGTCCGAGGGATAGGTGATCTTTATGTTGGTCACTTCCCCCTCCACCACGCGCACCCGGTAGCGGTACCTCTCCAGCAGGGCGGCGTCATCGGTGGCCCAAACCCCCTCCCGGAAGGCCCGTTCGTGGGCGTCCAGCAGGGCCTGGGCCCGGAAACACTGCGGGGTCTGCACCGCCCAGAGGCGCCGCCGGTCGGGAGTCCTCAACACCCAGCCTCCCTCCACCTCCTTGACCGTGTCTACCACCGGCACGGCGGTTATGACCCCCTCGCATTCCGCGTCGCGCAACGCCTTCAAGGTCCTGCGGAAAAGCTCCGGGGTGGCTAGGGGGCGGGCTCCGTCGTGGATCACCATGTAATCCACGGGGCCGGAGATGGAACGCAGGGCGTTGAACACCGACTCCTGGCGGTATTCCCCGCCCGCCACCACCATGCTCACCTTGCGCAGGCCGTAAGCGGAAACGATCTCCTCCTCGGCGCGCCGTATCTCGTCGGCGTTGACCACCAGGACGATCTCCTCGATCTCCTCCACCGCCTCCAGGTTGAGGAGGGAACGCGCCAGGATGGGAATGCCGGCCAGCCTGTGAAACTGCTTTCCCTCCGGCAGGCCGACCCTCTCTCCCCTTCCCGCTCCGGCCACCACGGCTCCGGCCTTCACTTCCGGTCAAACCTCCTTCCCCGCGCCTCAATCCTCTCCCGACCCCCGCCTCCCTCCGCCGCCTGCGTCCGCTTTCCACATTCCCGGCATAATCCACTTCAAGCCAAGCGCCGGTGGAATCGCCCGATCCTCATCCCTGACGGTCCCCGAGGGAGGCGAAGATCATCCTTCCCGCCGCGGTCTGCAGGGTGCTGGTGACCACGGTCCGGACCTCCTTGCCGATGTATTTCTTTCCCCCTTCCACCACCACCATGGTCCCATCGTCCAGGTAGCCCACTCCCTGCCCGGGCTCCTTCCCCTCCCGTATGACGGTCAGGGTGAGGGTCTCCCCGGGAAGGACCACGGGTTTCAGGGAATTGGCCAGCTCATTGACGTTGAGAACCCTTACCCCCTGGAGCTCCGCGATCTTGTTGAGGTTGAAGTCGGTGGTCATGATGGGGAGGTTCAGCGCCTTGGCCAGGGCCACCAGCTTGGTGTCCACGCCGGAGAGCTCGGGGAAATCCCTCTCCTCTATGCGCACCTCCACGCGTTCCTGCCGCTGCAGGGCGTTGAGCACCTCCAGGCCCCTTCGCCCCCGGTTCCTCTTCAGGGGGTCCTCCGAATCGGCCACCGCCTGGAGCTCGTTGAGGACGAAGCGGGGGACCACCAGCTGGCCCTCCAGGAAACCGGTGAGGCAGATGTCCGCGATGCGCCCATCCACGATGGCGCTGGTGTCCAGGATGCGGGCGGCCACTGCCCTCCTCTCCCCCTCCGCGGCGGTGGAAAAGCGGGAGGGGCGGAACAGCGCGAGAAGGTCGTCCTTCTTCTGGACGGCCACGATGTAGCCTATGATCCCGCATACCGCGTAGAGGACGAGGGCGAAAAGCCACCCCGGGTAGGAGCGGAAGAGGATCATCGAGGGCAGAAAGGCGATCAGGAAGCCGGCGATGATGCCCACCGCGCCCATGAGCAGGTCGGTGCCCGGTATGTCCTGGATGGCCACCTCGAAGCGGTTAAGCAGCTTGGCGGTGTACCTTCCGGCGGCCCCCCCGATGACGAAGCCCAATCCCACGCAGACGATGATGGATACTATGAAGCCGATGATGGAATAGGTGGGATCCAGCTTCTGGAGGTAGGACCGCTCCATCAGCTCCCCGAGCTCGTAGCCCCCGATCCCTCCGACGATCATGAATATCAGCCGGACGATCAGGACTACCATGAACCCAGTTCTCCCTTCCGGGGTGAGGCAACCCTCCTTTCCTTCCCATTACATCGCCCCACTTTCCCCCACCGTCGAATGAAACCGATGATGAAAAACCGGCGAAGGGTTGACAAGGAAATAATAACACCCCCGCTCCGGAATCAGGAAGGCGAGGTGAAGACCTCCTCGATCATGCGCAGGGCTTCGTCGACTTCCACCTCCACCGCGTACATGAGCTCGCTGGCCAGTATCTCGCGCGCCTGGTTTAGCATGCGCTTTTCGCCGGAGGAAAGTCCCTTCTCCATGTCCCTCACCGTGAGGTTGCGGACCACCTCGGCCACCTGGAAGATATCCCCGCTGCGCAGCTTGTCCCGGTTCTTCTTGTAGCGGTGATTCCAGTTGCTGGGCATGGGAGTGCATTCCGCGCTAAGGACCTCGAAGACCTTGTTCACTTCTTCCTTGCTTATCACCTTCCGGAGGCCCACTTCCTCCGTGTTGTCCGCGGGCACCATAACCTTGAGGTTTCCCTGGCACATGCGGAGGACGAAATAGGTCCTCTTTTCCCCCTCCACCAGGGTCTCGGTCACCTCCTCGATGACGCCCGCTCCGTGCTGGGGATAAACGACTACGTCTCCTACCTTGAACATGCCTATCACCTCTCCAGACATACCGAATGGCCCAGCCCCTTCCATGCCTCGGTGACCTCGTGGAAACGGGGTGGCTATCTTGGGGTCTGGACTCACAACGTTACGGCCAGGTACCTCATCTACTGCATCTTCTGCCGTTGAACCCGGAAATCAGCCGCCACGGCCTTCCCGCCGCCTTCAGGTAAGGCTGTAAACTCCCAGGGTCTTTATCCGATCGTTTTCCCTTTCCAGAACGCTCTTGAAATCCAGATCCAGCAGACAACAGATGGCCGCCAGGTAGAACAGCGCGTTCCCCAGCTCGGTCTCGATGACATCCGCGCAGTTGGGGCAGAGTTTTCCCTCGATGTGGCTCTTCACGTAATTGGCCACATGGGAAAAACTTACATCGGGGGGCAGTTCCTGCTTGCTGGCCTCGATGCGCAGGCAACCACAGGAAGTGACCGTCTTGGCCAACGCCCGGTTCACCCTGGTGGCGGCGTCCTGAAGCTTGGTCATGACGTCCAGAATGCTGCGATTGCGAACCAGGTGTTCGGATACCGTCTTCTGAAACTCGGCGCAATCGGCTTCCCGCATCTGAAGACCTCCGCTTTTCCTTATAAGTAATTATAGGAGGGCGTTTTTGCGTGTGTCAAACGGAGCTATATGGAATAAATTGCCAAACCTAGTAATTGCAGCTTCCGGAGGCATTTTTCGCCTGCCGCGCGTCAGGCGTACCTCTCCACCAGCGAGGCCTCGGCGATGCGCCGCAGGCCGTCTTTTACGGCCCGCGCGCGGGCTTTGCCGACCCCCTCCACTCCCTCCAGCATCTTCTCCGAGGCTTGCATTATGCTCTGGAGGTCCCCGAAGTTCTTCACCAGCCTCTCCACCACCGAGCTAGGGAGGCGCGGAATCCTCTCCAGGAGCCGGTAACCGCGCGGTCTAAGCGGCAGGTCCAGCTCGTCATGCACACCGGAATAGCCCAGCGCCTGGGCCACGCTGGTGAGGTGCAGGAGCTCCTCCTCGC
The DNA here is from genome assembly GCA_030019255.1 of Actinomycetota bacterium. Taxonomy (NCBI): domain Bacteria; kingdom Bacillati; phylum Actinomycetota; species Actinomycetota bacterium. The sequence goes on along the minus strand of JASEFK010000004.1, from coordinate 168,204 downwards.
TCAACAGGCCCAGGCTGCGCTCCACGGCTTCCGCCGTTTTCCCTCCCTCCGGACGGTAATCGCGGATGACGTTTTTCTTCTCCCTCTCCACCCCAGTCATGAGCTCCTCGAGCTGGAGCTCTATCAGCCTGCCCTCCACGCCCAGCTCGGCCAGGTACACCCTTATTTCCTCGGCGATCCTCTGCATCATCTCCGCCCTCTGCAGCACGCTCACCACGTCCTGCAGGCTTACCAGGTCCTCGAACTCCAGGGCGCTCAGGGTCGCCGAAACCTGGTCCAGGCGCGACTTGTATTTCTCCAGGGTCTGCAGGGCTTGGTTGGCCTTGCTGATGAGGACGCGTACGGGAAGGACAACGTGGCTCCAGTCACCCTTGTACATGGTAACTCTTTCCATGCGCTCGGAAACCGCGATGACCAGCTTGTCCGTCTGGCGGGCCACCCTTTCCGCGGTGCGGTGGCGGGTTCCGCTCTCCGAGGTGGGTATGGAGGGGTCGGGAACCAGGTGCACGTTGGCGAAACGGATGCGGCTCAAATCCTCGTCCAGGATGACCGCCCCGTCCATCTTGGCCACCTGGTATAAACTGGCAGCGCTAAACTCGCAGTCGATGTTCACCCCGCCATTGACCACCTCCAGGACCTTCTCGTCATCACCCACCACGATGAGGGCCCCGAGGTGAGAGGAGATAATACGTCCCAATCCCTCCCGGAGCTCGGTGCCCGGGGCGATCAGGCGCAGCAGGTGGAGGAAATCCCGGTCCTTCCTATATCCTTCCATGGTCCCCTTTTCGGATAAGGCTTCGCGAAGCTGGGTTACCAAAATCTTTATATCATACCGGAAGATACCTGAAAATCGAGGCTCGTTCCGGGTGACGGGGAAAGGGAGCGCGCGATGTCGGTTCAACGGTCCGCTGCATAGACCCCCAGGCGCGTCAGGGCCTCCCTCACGTCGTCCACCTCCACGATATCCAGATCGAGGTGGCGGGCGCCCTGCTGCGACCTGGCGGAAAGGATGGCGGTGGAGAAACCCAGGCGCGAGGCCTCCCGCAGCCTCTCCTCCATCCTGGATACGGGCCGTACCTCGCCCGTCAGGCTCACCTCCCCCACCAGCACAGTCCCCGGAGGCAGGGCCCTGTCCCGGCGCGAGGAGGCTACCGCAGCGCATACCGCCAGGTCCAGGGCCGGTTCCACGATGCGCAGGCCGCCCGAGATGCCAACGTAAACGTCACGGTCTTCCAGTTTTATCCTGCCCTTTCTCTCCAGCACCGCCACGTCGATGGCCAGCCGCCGGTGGTCGATACCCGTGGAGATCCTCTTGGGGGTGGGAAGCCTGGAGGGCACCACCAGGGCCTGCACCTCCACCACCAGGGGACGTCGGCCTTCCATGACCACCGCCGCCGCCGTCCCGGACACCGGCTCGGAGCGCCGGTCCAGGAAATGGCGGGAGGGGTCCTCCACTTCCCGGAGCCCGCCGTCGGTCATCTCGAAGATGCCCACCTCGCTCACGGAACCGAAGCGGTTCTTCACCGCCCGCAGAACTCGCAGGGAGTCGAAACGCTCCCCCTCGAAGTAGAGGACGCAGTCCACCATGTGCTCCACCAGGCGGGGTCCGGCGAGAAGACCTTCCTTGGTCACGTGTCCCACCAGGAAAACCGCGGCCCCGCTCTCCTTGGCCAGGACCTGGAGGCGCAGGACGCTCTCCCGCATCTGGTTCACGCCTCCCGGAGCGGAATCCACCTCCGGGCAGCGCACCGTCTGGAGGGAATCCATGACCACCACCCGGGGCTCCAGCTCCCAGACGGCTTCCTCCACCCTTCCCAGGTCCGTCTCGCACAGGAGGTAGAGGTCCGGATGGAGGCAGCCGATGCGCCGGGCGCGGGAAGCGATCTGGGCGGCGGACTCCTCGCCGCTGACCAGAAGCACCCTCGCGCCGCCCACGCTCAAAGCATGCGCCGCCTGGAGCAGCAGGGTGGACTTGCCTATGCCGGGCTCGCCTCCCAGCAGCACCAGGGAACCTGGGACCGCGCCTCCGCCGAGCACCCGGTCCAGTTCCGGGATCCCCACCCGCAGCCGGGGAGCCTCGTCGCCCAGCTCCACCATGCGCAGGGGCCTGGCCGCGGAAAGCGTGGAACGTTGTCCGCGAGGTTCCGGGCTCTCCTTCAACATGGTCCCGAAGCTGCCGCAGGCGGGACAGCGCCCCAGCCACTGTGCCGAGCTCTCCCCGCATTCCGAGCAAACGTAAAACGTTTTCCCCGCCTTCATGTCCCGCTTCTCGTTCCATCGTCCGCCGTCAACCGGATTATAGACGCCGCCAGTGTCAGAAAACGGGAGACGGGCCTAAGCTTTCTGCTTTAATTTTCCTTGGTGCTCCCGGATATGGGATTGGTGACATGAGCGGTAGAGGGAAGAAGGCAAAAACAACCGCGGTCATCGTCCTGCTGGCCGTTTTCGTCCTCTTCAACCTGCGGGTGGCGACATACCACCTGGCCACGGAGGGATGGAAGTCGGGCCTGGTGGAGATGGCGCTCTCCCTGTGGGTAATGCTCCTGTCCTACCTGGCCTGGGAGGCGCACCGCCGGCAATCCTCGCCTTCATGGCGCCGGACGCACCTGGCAGCGAGGGGCTGGCTGGCTCTCGTCTCCCTCGTCTACCTGGCCCTGAGCCTCTATCACTTCACCCACAGTGGAACCCGCTCCGGCACGGTGGAGCTGGCGGCCTTCCTCCTGCTCCTCCTCCTGTGCCTGGCACTGGGTTAAGCCCGCCCTTGCGGTAACCGGAAAAGCGGAAGGGAACGGGACGTAGCGTCGGCCTTCGAATCCCCCCGCAGGACGCCGTCATGCGCCCCGCCGGCAACGCGGCAAGGGAAAGGGCCGGACCCCGCACAGGTATATGACATACGCGGGATCCGGCCCCGGTGTCCTCTGCTCATGTTAACTGGACGATATCCGCTCCGCTCTCCGGCGCCTGCACCTTCTCGAAGGTTATCCGGCCCTCCTCGTCCGCCGCCACCAGGATGGTGGAGCCGGGCTGGAACTCCTTGGCCAGTATCTTCTCCGAGAGCGGGTCCTCGATGAGTTTCTGGATGGCCCGGCGCAGGGGCCTGGCCCCGTACACGGGGTCATAACCCTCCTTGACCAGGACCTCCTTGGCATCCTCCGAGAGGATGAGCTCCATCTCCTGCTCCGCCAGCTGGTCCTTGACCCGCTTCATGAGCAGGTCAACGATCTGCTTGATCTGCTCGTGGGTGAGCTCGTGGAAGACGATCACGTCGTCGATGCGGTTGAGCAGCTCGGGACGGAAGGTCCTCTTGAGCTCCGAGAGCACACGCTCCTTCATCTTCTCGTAGTCCAGCCCCTCGTCCTTCCTGGCCGTGAAGCCAAGGGAGGTGCCCTTGCTGATATCCCTGGCCCCCAGGTTGGAGGTCATGATGACGATGGTGTTGCGGAAGTCCACCTTGTGCCCCTGGGAATCGGTCAGGCGCCCGTCCTCCAGTATCTGGAGGAGCATGTTAAAGGCATCCGGGTGGGCCTTCTCGATCTCGTCCAGGAGCACCACGCTGAAGGGCTTGCGCCGCACCGCCTCCGTAAGCTGCCCGCCCTCCTCGTAGCCCACGTAGCCCGGCGGCGAACCCACCAGGCGGGACACGGCGTGCTTCTCCATGTACTCGGACATGTCGATCTGGATGAGGGCCGACTCGTCTCCGAAGAGGAACTCGGCCAGGGCGCGCGCCAGCTCCGTCTTCCCCACCCCGGAGGGGCCCAGGAAGATGAAGGAACCGCTGGGCCTCTTAGGGTCCTTGAGGCCGGACCTGGCCCTCCGTATGGAGCGCGAGACCGCCTTCACCGCCTCGTCCTGGCCCACGATACGCTTGTGCAGCTCCTCCTCCATGCGCAGGAGCTTGCTGCTCTCCTCCTCGGTGAGCTGGCTGACCGGTATCCCTGTCCAGGAGGAGAGGATGTCGGCGATATCGTCCTCGGTCACCTGGAGCTGATGCGAGCCGAGGGGGAGCTTCCAGTCCTCCTCCAGCTGCTCCATCTCCTTGAGGATTTCCTTCTCCCGGTCCCGCAGGCTGGCCGCCTTCTCGAACTCCTGGGCGGCTATAGCCGCCTGTTTCTCCTGGCGCACCTTCTGCAACTTCTCCTCCAGCTCCCGGAAGTCGGGGGGAGCGGTCATGGCCTTGATGCGCAGCCGGGAGGCCGCCTCGTCGATGAGGTCTATGGCCTTGTCCGGTAGGAAGCGGTCGGTGATGTAGCGGCTGGCCAGCCTGGCCGCCGCCACCAGGGCGCCGTCGGTGATGGCCACCCGGTGGTGGGCCTCGTAGCGGTCGCGGAGCCCCTTGAGGATCTCGATGGTCTGCTCCACGGTGGGCTCCTCCACCAGGATGGGCTGGAAGCGCCGCTCCAGGGCGGCGTCCTTCTCCAGGTGCTTGCGGTACTCGTCCAGGGTAGTGGCCCCGATGGTTTGGAGCTCGCCCCGGGCCAGGGCCGGCTTGAGGATGGAGGCGGCGTCAATGGCCCCCTCCGCCGCGCCCGCGCCCACCAGGTTATGCAGCTCGTCGATGAAGAGGATGATGTCCCCGCGGCTGCGTATCTCCTTGACCACCTTCTTGAGGCGTTCCTCGAAATCGCCCCGGTAGCGGGATCCGGCCACCAGGGCCCCCAGGTCCAGGGTGTATAGCTGCTTCCCCGCCAGGATCTGTGGAACTTCGTTGTTCACTATCTTCTGGGCAAACCCCTCCACCACCGCCGTCTTGCCCACTCCCGGCTCGCCGATGAGCACGGGGTTGTTCTTGGTGCGGCGGGAGAGGACCTGCATGACCCTCTCTATCTCCTTCTCCCGGCCGATGACCGGATCCAGCTTGTTCTGCATGGCCAGCTGGGTGAGGTTGCGGCCGAACTGGTCCAGCAGGAGGTTGCCCTGGGGAGGGGGCTCTCCCACCTGGGAGGTCTCCCGCGAGGCGGCGGAAGCGCCGGTCAGGAGCTGGACCACCTGGTTGCGCACCCGGTCGAGATCGGCCCCCAGCTTGGTGAGCACCTGGGCGGCCACCCCTTCGCCCTCCCGGATGAGGCCCAGCAGGATGTGTTCCGTGCCGATGTAGTTGTGTCCCAGCTGCAGGGCCTCCCGCAGGGAAAGCTCGAGGACCTTCTTGGCGCGGGGAGTGAAGGGGATGTGTCCCGTGGGCGCCGTGCTGCCGCGCCCGATGATCTCCTCCACCTGGTTGCGGACCGCCTCAAGGCTTATACCCATGGACTCCAGGGCCTTGGCGGCCACCCCTTCGCCCTCCTGTATCAGGCCCAGGAGCAGGTGCTCCGTGCCGATATAATTATGGTTGAGCATGCGGGCTTCCTCCTGGGCCAGGACCACCACCCGCCTTGCTCGGTCCGAGAATCTCTGGAACACCTCTTATCCCTCCAAATCAGGTCATGTTCAACTTAATTATCACACCTTTTATATCCTTTTCAAAGACGGTTCGCCATGGCATCCGTCATGTCCTTTCCTCCCCCGGGCACCGGCCGACAGACCGTTCTCCGCTTCAAGAATCGACCCTTTATCCCGCCGCCTTGACCCCCGGAAGGCGGAAGCCCGGAGGGTCGGATGGACGGTTTTTCGCCGGAGAGTAGCGAAGCGGCCGAGGGCCGGAGGCGGCGTAAACGGCGGATGTGAACCAGGCCGTAGGGACTGCCGCAATCGTAATGATGGAGGTCACACGGGGCGGAGGTGGGGGAAGAGGATGACCTCCCGGATGGAGTGGGAATCGGTGAGGAGCATGACCAGCCTGTCTATGCCCAATCCCAGGCCGCCGGCGGGCGGCATGCCGTATTCCATGGCCCGCAGGTAATCATAGTCCACCAGGTGGGCCTCCTCGTCGCCGCGCTCCCGCTGCCTGGCCTGCTCCTCGAAGCGCTCCCTCTGATCGAGGGGGTCGATGAGTTCCGAGAAGGCGTTGGCGATCTCCCTCCCGGCGGCGATGAGCTCGAACCTCTCGGTAAGGAAGGGGTCGGAGCGGTGGGCGCGGGCCAGCGGGGAGACCTCGCGGGGGTAATCCATGACCAGGGTCGGCTCCCAGAGGTCGGGCTCTACCAGCTTCTCGAAGAGCTCGGTGGCCACCTTGCCTGGACCCCACCCCTCCTCGAGGGGAACGGAGTGGCGCCCTGCCAACTCCTTCCATCTCTCCACCGGGGTGGAGGAGTCCACCCTCTCCCCCAGGGCCTCGGAGACCGCCTCCAGGAGGGTCACCCTCCTCCAGGGCGGGGTAAAGTCGACCTCCCGCCCCTGGTAGGAGAACTTCAGGGTGCCCATGACACTGCCCACCACCTCGGAGAGCATCTCCTCCAGGAAGGCGGCCAGGTCCAGGTAGTCCACGAAGGCCCAGTAGAACTCGAGCATGGTGAATTCCGGGTTATGCTTGTAGGAGATGCCCTCGTTGCGGAAGTTGCGGTTGATCTCGTAGACCTTCTCCAGGCCTCCCACCAGGCACCGCTTCAGGTAAAGCTCCGGGGCTATGCGCAGGTAAAGCTCCTCCCCGAGGGCGTGGTGATAGGTCACGAAGGGACGGGCGGCGGCCCCGCCGGGTATCAGGTGCAGCATGGGGGTTTCGACTTCCAGGAAATCCCTGTCGTCCAGGAAACGGCGTATCTCCCTGATGGTCCTGACTCGGACCAGCAGTTTGCGCTTCACCTCCGGGTTCACCAGGAGATCCAGGTACCTCTGCCGGTAACGCAGCTCCACGTCCTTCAGGCCGTGCCACTTCTCCGGCAGGGGCCGGAGGCTCTTGGAAAGTAGCCGGAACTCCTCCACCCTCACCGTGAGCTCGCCGCGGCGCGAGCGGAAGACCGTACCTTCCACCCCGATCCAGTCACCGATATCCAGTTCCTGGAAAAGATCGTAACCTTTTCCGCCTAGGGAATCCACGGCGGCCATGAGCTGGAGCCTGCCCCACCCGTCCTCCAGGTCCGCGAAGGACGCCTTGCCGTGGCGGCGTACGGCCATCAGCCTACCGGCCAGGGAAGCCCGGTATCCGCTATCCTGGCCGTTTTCCAGGTGCTGGAACTTATCGCGGAGCGCGGCGGTGGTGTCCCGGCGGGGGTACCTCCAGGCATAGGGTTCTATGCCCCTGGCTCTCCATACCTCCAGCTTCTGCAGGCGCCTTATGACCTGTTCGCTCTCGTGGAGGAATGCGGTTGGAATCGAGAGGTCATCTGGAGGATTCATCTCGTTAGACCCGGTCATCTCTCGATGCGCAGGATGCGGTACTGGATGACTCCCGAGGGGACCTGTACATCCACCACCTCCCCCGCCTTGCGTCCCAGGATGGCCCTGCCCACCGGCGACTGGTCGGAGAGGCAGTCCCGCCCGCCTCGGGCCTCGGCGGCGCTCACCAGGCGGAACTTCAATTCCTCGCCCCTTCCCACGTCCTCCAGGTACACCGTGGAGCCCAGGGCCACCTCGCTGAGGTCTATCTCCTCCTCCCTTATGATGCGCGCGTTGTCCAGGATGCGCTCGATCTCCACTATGCGGCCCTGGACGAAGGCCTGTTCGTGCTTGGCGTCCTCGTACTCTGAATTCTCCATGATGTCCCCGAAGGACCTGGCCTGCTCGAGGCGCTTGGCGACTTCCCAGCGCTTGACGTTCTTCAGGTAGTCCAGCTCCTCCTGCAGCCTCTTCAGGCCTTCCTCGGTGAGGACTATGTCGCCCTCCTTCTCCTCACGGTAATCGCCCGGCACGCTGGGCCGGAAATCGTCCTGCATGGCTGTTCATCTCCAATCGCGGCGGTTCGACTGGGATAACGGAATGTTATTATAGGACAGCCCCGGATGGCAGTCAAAAGAGAGGTCGTGATTCCCGGATCGAGCCTGGAGATCGTCCACGGTCACTGCAAGAGCCCTCCGGGCAGGAGGGGCATCAAATACCATTTATTACCATCCAGTCGCCGAGCGGAGAAAAACGGGCGGGCACGGATATAATAATGAAGGTCCACCGCGTCGGAGGCGAGGCAGCGGGCATTCCCTCGCGGTGGGGAAAAGAAGCCGGGAAGCCGTCAGCAGCGATGAGGGGGAGGGACAAGTGGAGGCCTTTTTCCGGCCCCGGGCGGTGGCGGTCGTCGGGGCCTCGGAGAAGCCGGGCAAGGTGGGACGGGTGGTCCTGGAGAACATCCTGCGCTCCGGCTTTACCGGGAAGGTATACCCCGTGAACCCCAACCACGAAGCCGTGCTCGGCCTTCCCTGCTACGCGAGCGTCTCCGACCTGCCGGAGACCCCGGACCTGGCGGTGATCATCGTTCCCGCCCCTGCCGTCCGCGAGGTGGTGGAGGAGTGCGGGACCCGCGGCGTAGCGGCGGCGGTGATCATCACCGCGGGGTTCAAGGAATCGGGGCGCGAGGGCTACCGGCGGGAGATCGAGCTGCGCGAGACGGCCCGCCGGCACGGCATACGCGTGCTGGGACCCAACTGCCTGGGGCTGGCGGACACCTTCACGCCCCTGAACGCTACCTTCGCCACCCGCGCCCCCCTCCCGGGAAACGTGGCCTTCATGTCCCAGTCCGGCGCGCTGTGCACCGCCGTCCTGGGCTGGTCGGAGGAGAACCACCTGGGATTTTCGCGGTTCATCAGCCTGGGGAACAAGATGGACGTCGACGAGAGCGACGTCCTCGAGGAACTGGAAAGGGATACCAACACGGCGGTGATCGCCGCCTACCTCGAGGGGGTCAAGGACGGGGAGCGCTTCCTAGAGGTGGCCGCCCGCGTGGGGCGGAGCAAGCCGGTCATCGTCCTCAAGGCCGGCGTCACCCAGGCGGGCGCGCGGGCCGTGTCCTCCCACACCGGTACCCTTGCCGGCTCGGAGAAGGCCTACAACGCCGCCTTCCGCAGGTGCGGGGCCCTGCGCGCGGAAACGGTGGAGGACCTCTTCATGCTCTGTCGGGGCTTTTCCTCCCAGCCGCCCCCGCGGGGGCCCCGGGTGGGGGTGATCACCAACGCCGGCGGGCCGGGCATCATCGCCTCCGACGCCCTGGAGCGCAGCGGCCTCGCGCTGGCCTCCCTCTCCGAGGAGACGGCCACGGCGCTGCGCGAGGGGCTTCCCGAGGCGGCCAGCGTCTACAACCCCGTGGACGTACTCGGCGACGCGGGACCGGAACGCTACCGCCTGGCGGTGAGCAGGGTCCTTCCCGATCCCGGCGTGGACGCGCTCCTGGTCATCCTCACCCCCCAGGCCATGACCGAGGTGGAGGAGACGGCGCGGGTGGTGGCGGAGGAGGCGCGCGGCGCGGAGAAAACGGTGTTCGCCGTGTTCATGGGGGGAGAGGAGTCCGCCCGGGCCGAGGAGATACTCAGGGAGGCCGGTATTCCCAACTTCCGGTTCCCGGAAGAGGCGGTGAGGACCCTCCGGGCCATGAGGGAATATACCGACTACCTAGCCCGGCCCCGCCGGACCCTGGTGCGCTTCGACGTGGACCGGGGGAAGGTCCGCGAGACCTTCGATTCCGTCCTGGCCCAGGGCCGCAAGGAACTGGTGGAGGTGGAAGCCAGGGAGGTGCTGAACGCCTACGGGCTGCCGGTAGCCCGAACCCGCCTGGCCACCAACCTGGAGGAGTGCATCCGCGCGGCCAGGGAAATCGGCTACCCGGTGGTGGTCAAGATAGCCTCCCCCCTCATCCTCCACAAGACCGACGTGGGAGGCGTGGTGGTGGGAATCCGCGACACCGACGAGCTGGTCAACGCCTACGAGGCGGTGACCTCTGCGGCCCGCAAGTTCGTCCCCGCCGCCTCCATCTGGGGGGTCCTGGTCCAGGAGATGCTCCCTCCCTCCCGCGAGCTGATCGTCGGCATGAGCCGGGACGCCCAGTTCGGGCCGCTTCTCATGATCGGCCTGGGGGGTATCTACGTGGAGGTCCTGGGGGACGTGAGCTTCCGCCTTGCGCCGGTGAGCGAGGAGGAAGCGGCGGAGATGCTCCGCGAGCTCAAGAGCTATGGCCTGCTCAAGGGCGCCCGGGGAGAGAAGGCGGCGGACATCGACGCGGTCGTCGAGAGCATCCTGCGCATCAGCCAGCTGGTCCTCGATTTCCCGGAGATCGCCGAGATGGACATAAACCCCCTGCGGGTGCTGGAAGAAGGCAAGGGCTGCCTGGCCGCGGACGCCAGGATAGTACTCAAGGAGTGAGCGAGATGGTTTACCTCTACCTGACCTCGCAGCAGGGCCTCGCCGGCCTGCACACCCTCTGCATCGGGCTGGGGATGCGCTTCAGGGAGGACGGTCTCCGGGTGGGATACATCAAGCCCCTGGGACATCGCTACCACCAGGAGGAGGGAACGGTTACCGACGAGGACGCCGCCTTCATGCGGCGCACCCTAGAGCTGGAGGAGGACCTTTCCGACATCTGCCCCGTGGTACTCACTCCCAAGCTGGTCAACAAGGCCCTCAAGGACGGAGCCGGCGACCTCCTGGCCCGGGTACGGGAGGCTCTTTCCCGCGTGGAAAGGGGGAAGGACCTGGTGCTCCTGCAGGGCGCCTACACCTCCCTGCAGGGCAGGATGCTGGGAATCTCCGCTTTCGAACTGGCGCCGGCCCTGCGGGCTCCAGTGGTCCTGGTGGAGCGCTTCAACGACGCGTACCTGGCCGACAACGTCCTCTTCGCGCGTGACCGCTTCGGGGAAGCCCTGCTCGGGGTGGTCTACAACATGGTCCCCCCCAACCGGGACAGCTTCGTACACGAGCTCCTGGTGCCCTACCTGGAAAGGCACGGGATACCGGTCCTGGGCGTGCTGCCCTACGAGAGGCGGCTGGCCTCCATAAACGTGGTCGACCTGGCCAGGCTCCTTGACGGGAAGATGCTCTGCGGCGAGGAATGCGGCGGGGTGATGGTGGAGGACCTGGTGGTGGGCGCCATGAGCCAGGAACACGCCCTCTCTGTGTTCCGCAAGCGGCGCAACTTCTGCGTGGTCACCGGGGGCGACCGAAGCGACATCCAGCTCGCGGCCATGGAGGCGGGGGCCAGCTGCCTCATCCTCACCGGGAACCTGTATCCCTCCAGCATCATCCTGGGCAAGGCCGAGGAGATGGGCATACCGGTCATCCTGGTGGGGACGGACACCTTCACTACCGCGGAGCGGGCGGAGATGATCATCCGCAGCGCCCGCACCCACGAGGAGAGCAAGCTGCAGAGGCTGCGCGAGCTCATCCGGGAACACGTGGACCTGGAGCGCCTTTACGCGCTGGCCGGGCTGAGGCCGGGCGGAGCGACTACCTGAGGGCACGACTCTGCCGCGCAAGTTTTACGCTTTTCGGTGATTGAGGCGACCCGCGGCGTGATGACCTTTTCCCGCCCTCGTTACCGCGAGTACATGGAAAAACGTGCCGTGGGCGCATCCTCCGCGGCAAGGGGCGGCTCAGCGGTCGATGGCCACCAGCAGGGGGTAGGGGTTGACCGGACCCCCGTGGTTGGGATGCCACTCGAAGTGCAGGTGGGGGCACCCGCGTGCGTTGCCCGTGTCCCCCACGTAACCGATGACCTGGCCGGCGGCCACTCGCCCGGAAGCGGCGAAGCCCTGCAGGTGCATGTAGTAGTATAGGTGCCCGTTGTCGCCGTGCAGGGCGATGTACAGGCCGGCGTTGCCTCCCCGGCGCTGCTCCACCACCCCGCTGGTTATGGCTACGCAGGGCGTTCCGTAGGCGGCCATGATGTCGCACCCCTTGTGGGTGCGCCCCACGGAGCGGGGAGCTCCCCAGTCGTTGACGTAGCTGTGCGGGCCGGCCACCGGGAAGTACAGGCCGTTCACCGGACCTACGTTCCAGTACGTGCCCCCTCCCCCCGTTCCGCGGTACCGGGAGCTGAGCAGGGCGGCCACCTCCCGGTCCAGCCCGGCCAGGATGGCCTTCTGCTCGTTGAGCTTACTCTGGATGGAGGCGCGCTGGTTCTGCAGGTTACGGTAATAGACCTGGTACTGCGCCTTGGCGTCCTCCAGTTCCGCCCGCCGCGCCCGGATCTCGGCCAACAGGGACCGGGTGGCGGCGATGGCCCCAGCATCGTGGCTGCCGATTCGGGACATGAAATCGTAGGAGTGGACGAAGGTATCGAAATCCTCGCATTCCAGTAGAACGTCGAGGGCGGTGGCGTTTCCCTCCTTGTACATGGCCACCATGCGGTTGGAAAGGATTTCCTTCCAGCGCTTCAGCTCGGCCTCGGCCGCCGAAAGCTGCGCCTGGTTGGCCTGGATCTTGGATTCCAGGGAGGCTATCTTGGACTGCGTCTGGCTGAGCTCCGAGGTCAGCCGGTTCAACTCCGCCTGCAGGGCGTTGAGCTGCCTTTCCACCGCCTTGGCCTGCTCTTTCTTCTCGCTGATGGTATCGGCGGCGGCGGTATTAAGCGACCAGCAGGCGAGGAGGCAGGGGAGAAGTAAGGTCATGGACAGGCGCTGGATCATTCTTCCAACACGCCTTCCTGCACTCAAGGCCTCACCTCCATTATCCTTTTCTTCCACTTCCGGGGTTTTTCCTCCCGGGACCTTAATATTTTAGGTAAAGGTCTTCCGCGGGGTCAAACGAGCCTCCACCATGCGCGGGCGTCCGTTGAGATCCTCGTGCACCCTCACCGCCACATAGCCCATATCTCTGGCCAGTCCGGCCAGGTCTCCCACCTGGTCCTCGCCGCCCTCCATGAGGAGCCACCCCCCGGGGGCCAGCCAATAGGTCGCCTCGCCGAGGAGCTTTTCGTGCACCTCCGTCCCCCGGGGCCCGGCCACCAGGGCGGAACGCGGTTCGTGCTCCCTGACCTCCGGGGGCAGGGCCTCCAGATCCTCCTCCCGGACGTAGGGCGGGTTGCTCACCACGAGGTCCAGTGCCCCCCTCAGGGTATCGGGGAGGGCTGAGAGGCAGTCCCCCAGGTGAAACCGCACCACTCCATCCATCCCCAGGCGGCAGGCGTTTTCGCGGGCCACGGAAAGGGCCCGAGGGTCGACGTCGGTGGCATGGACCACGGCGGCCGGACACTCCCGGGCCAGGGAAAGGGCGATGCACCCGCTTCCCGTCCCTACGTCCACCACCACGGGATGCCCGCCTCTCTCCCGAAGGAGGACCAAGGCCCTCTCCACCACCATCTCCGTCTCCGGGCGGGGGATGAGGACCCTCGCGTCCACGGCCAGCTCCAGGTAGCGGAAGACCGCCGTCCCGGTGATGTACTGCAGGGGCTCGCGCCGGGACCTGCGCACCACGGCGCGCATGAAGGCCCGCATCTCCTCCCGTTGCAGCGGCCTCTCCGGGTAGGCGTAGAGCTCCACGCGCGTACGGCCCGTGCAGTAGGAAAGGAGCCTCTCCGCGTTCAGGCGGGGCTTGGACACACCGCGGCGCTCCAGGAAGCGCGCGGCCCAGGATAGCAGCGCGGGGATCTCCGTCACCGGGCGGGTTTCCGCCCTTCCGTCCCTCGACTCCTCATTCACCGCTCCCCATCTCCGCCAGCTTCTCCGCCCGGTCGGCGGCGGCCAGGGCCTCGATCAGCTCGTCCAGGTCCCCGTCCAGCACCTCCTCCAGGCGGTAGAGGGTCATCCCGATGCGATGGTCGGTAACCCTGCCCTGGGGAAAATTGTAAGTGCGGATGCGCTCCGAGCGGTCCCCGGTGCCCACCTGGGAACGGCGCTCCTCAGCCTGCTCCCGCCGCTGCCTCTCCTGCTCCATGCGCAGCAGGCGGGCGCGAAGGATGCGCATGGCCTTCTCGCGGTTCTGCAGCTGGCTCTTCTCGTCCTGGCAGGTGACCACCACGCCAGTGGGCAGGTGGGTGATGCGCACCGCGGAATCGGTGGTGTTAACCGACTGCCCCCCGGGGCCGGTGGAGCGGAAGACGTCGATGCGCAGATCGGCGGGGTCTATCTCCACCTCCACCTCCTCCGCCTCCGGGAGCACGGCCACGGTGGCCGTGGAGGTGTGGATGCGCCCCCCGGACTCGGTGACCGGGATGCGCTGCACGCGGTGCACGCCGGACTCGAACTTCAGCCGGCTGTAGGCCCCCTCCCCGCGCACCGAGAAGATGACCTCCTTGAAGCCCCCCAGTTCCGAGGGGCTGGAGGAAAGTGGTTCCGTCTTCCAGCCACGGCGTTCGGCATAGCGGGTGTACATGCGGTAGAGATCGCCGGCGAACAGGCCGGCCTCCTCGCCTCCCGCCCCGGCGCGGATCTCCATGATGACGTCCTTGCGGTCCCGCGGGTCCCCGGGGAGGAGCAGGAGCTTTATCCTTTCCTCCAGCTCCCCGGCGCGCCCTTCCGCCTCCCTCAGGGAATCGCGCAGGAACTCCTGCATCTCGGGTTCCTTTTCCTCCCTCAGAAGCTCGCGGGCCTCCGCGGCTTCCTGCAAGCAGCGGCGGTACTCCCGCAGGAGGGAGACCACCTCGGAGAGCTCGGCGTGGCTGCGCGCCAGCTCCGCGTACCGCCGCCGGTCGCGGTAGACCTCGGGCCGCGTGAGCTGTTCTTCCAGTTCTTGGTAGGTCCTCTCCAGGTCCTCAAGCCTCTCCAGGAAGGTCATGGATCTCCCCTTCCGAATCCCTCTCCCTCTCCAGGAGCGCCCTCAGTGCGGCGAGGGCCACCTCCGCCTGGTCCCGCCCCGGGCGCCGGGTGGTCAGCCTCTGCAGGGCCAGGCCGGGAGCCACCAGGGGGGCGAGCCACGGCGAGCGGTTTTCCCCCGCATATCTCATTATCTCATAGGAGATCCCGGCCACCAGCGGGATGACCGCCACCCTCTCCAGCACGCGTATCCACAGGGCGGGCCGGCCCAGGAGGGAATAGACCACCACGGTGAGCACCAGCACCAGCAACACAAAGGAGGTCCCGCAGCGCAGGTGGTCGGTGCCCTCGTGGAGGGCGAACTCTGGTTTCAGGGGATAACCGTGCTCCAGGAGGTGGATGGACTGGTGCTCGGCGCCGTGGTACTGGAAGACGCGGCGCATGTCCCTGGAAAGAGATACCAGGAGGAGGTAGAGCACGAAGAAGGCCACGCGCATCCCGCCTTCCAGGAGGTTCCAGGCCCAAACCGGGGTGCCCGGGCCCAGGATGCGGGGCGCCAGCCAGGTGGGAAGGGCGATGAATATCCCCACCGCCAGGGCCAGGGCCAGGAGGAAGGAGGCCGCCTTCTGCAGCGCGCCCAGGCCCCCGTCGCCCTCCCCGTCTCCCTCCAGGGCCAGCTCCGCGGAGAGGGAGAGGGCTTTCCACCCCAGGACCAGGCTCTCGCCGAGGATGAAGAAACCCCTCAGGAAGGGCCGGTCCCAGGAGGGGTGGCGCACCAGAAAGGAACGCAGCGGTTCCACCTGGGAATGGATGGACCCGTCCGGCCGGCGCACGGCGAGCGACCAATGGCGGCTTCCCCGGAACATCACGCCCTCGATAAGGGCCTGGCCCCCGATGCGTGCGGTCTCGACCTCCCTGGACCGCCGCGCGGCACGGGGAGGTACGGCGGGGTTTTCCTTCATCTCAACGGGGTAGGGAGGCGGAGGGGGAAAGGGTCATCCCTCCGCCTTATCCGCTCCCTTCTTCTTCCGCTGCGGCCTCGCCTTCCCGTAGCGCCGCTCGAAGCGTTCCACGCGCCCCCCGGTGTCTACCAGCTTCTGCCTGCCGGAATAGAAGGGATGGCACTGGGAACATATCTCCACCCGCAGAACGGGCTTGGTGGAGCGGGTCTTGAAAGTGTTCCCGCAGGAACAGGTGACCGTGGCCTCCACGTAATCGGGATGTATTCCCTTCTTCATCCTACGCGTCCTCCCTCTTTTATTCCACGACCCATAAAGTATAGCAACGCCCGCCGTCCTTGAACAGCGGGGGCGGGTCCGCCCAAGTTCGCCCCGGCGGCCGGTTCCGCCGTGCGGGATTGCGCCGCCCCTCCCTCCCCGGAAAGGGACGTAAAAACGCCCCTTCACCATCTCTTCGCGGTCTGCGCCTGTCTTCCCCTCGGGGAAGATCCGGGGTCGGCCCGGACGGGGAAGGGCCGGAGGGGACCCTGCCTCCTCTTCTTCCGGGCCTCAGGAGATGGGCGACCTGGCTATCTCGTTCAGGAACTCCTGGTTGTTCCTGGTGCTGCGTATCTTGTCGATGAGCAGCTCTATGGCCGCGCTGGGGTCCAGGGCATGCAGGACGCGGCGGAGTTTCCAGACCACCTGGGCTTCTTCCGGCTCCATGATCAGCTCTTCCTTGCGGGTCCCTGATTTGTCGATCTCGATGGCCGGGAAGATGCGCTTGTCGGCCAGCTTGCGGTCCAGGTGCAGCTCCATGTTGCCGGTGCCCTTGAATTCCTCGAAGATGACCTCGTCCATGCGGGAACCGGTCTCCACCAGGGCGGTGGCGATGATGGTCAGGCTGCCTCCGTCCTCGATGTTGCGCGCCGCCCCAAAGAACCGCTTGGGCGGGTAGAGGGCCGTGGAGTCCACGCCTCCGGAGAGTATTCTTCCGCTGGTGGGCGTGGCCAGGTTGTAAGCCCTGGCCAGGCGGGTGATGCTGTCCAGGAGGATGACCACGTCGTGGTTGTGTTCCACCAGGCGCTTGGCCCTCTCCAGCACCAGCTCCGCCACCTGGATATGGTTGTCGGAGGGCTGGTCGAAGGTGGAGCTTATGACCTCCCCCTTCACCGAGCGCTCCATGTCCGTGACCTCCTCGGGGCGCTCGTCCACCAGGAGCACGATCAGCTTCACCTCGGGATTGTTGTGGGTGATGCTGTTGGCGATCTGCTTGAGTATGGTGGTCTTGCCCGCCTTGGGAGGTGACACGATGAGCCCTCTCTGGCCCTTGCCGATGGGCGCGATGAGGTCGATGATGCGCGGCGCCACCTCCCCGTTGGGGGTCTCCAGGCGGAGCCTCTCCAGGGGGAAGAGCGGCGTCAATTGCTCGAATTGCTTGCGCTCCCGGCAGACCTCCGGGTTGTCCCCGTTGACCTTCTCAATGCGCAGGAGGGCATTGTATTTCTCGCTGTCCTTGGGCGGTCTCACCTGCCCCTGGATCTCGTCGCCCCTCTTGAGATGGAAGCGCCTGATCTGTGAGAGGGACACGTAAATGTCATCCTCGCTGGGCAGGTAGCCCCTGGTGCGCAGGAACCCGTATCCCTCGGGAAGGATATCCAGGATCCCGGTGCGGATGAAAAGGCCTTCCTCCTCCACCCGGCGGCTCAGGATGCTCTCGATGAGCTCCTGCTTGCGCATGCCGGTGATGCCGGTCATGCCCATCTCCCGGGCCATGCTCTGCAGGTCCACCAGGAGCATGGACTCCAGCTTGGCCCTGTCCAGAGTCTGTTCCACTTTCTCACCTCCTTTTCACTGGGATTGCGGCGCCCGGAGGCGCCGGCTCTCAAAGGTTCCTGATCTTTTCATAATCCTCCAGAAATTTCTTGATGCCGATGTCCGTGAGCGGGTGCTGCACCATCTTGACCATCACCTCGTAGGGGATGGTAGCTATGTGCGCCCCGGCCCGCGCCGCCTGGACCACGTGCATGGGATGCCGCAGGCTGGCCGCGATGACCTGCGTGGGGATGGAGTAGGTGTCGAAGATGTCCACTATCTCCTCCACTACGGCCATGCCGTTGTTGCCTACGTCGTCCAGGCGCCCCACGAAGGGGCTCACGAAAGTGGCGCCCGCGGCGGCGGCCAGGAGGGCCTGGTTGGCGGAAAAGACCAGGGTCACGTTGGTCTTGATTCCCTCCCTGGATAATCGACTGACCGCCGCCAGCCCTTGAGGGGTCATGGGTATCTTGACGTTGATGTTCTCGGCGATGGAGGCCAGCTCGCGGGCCTCCCGGATCATGCCCTCCGTGTCCAGGCTGACGGCTTCCGCGCTGACCGGCCCGGAGACTATCTTGGTAATCTCTTCCAGGCATTCGCGCATACCGCGCCCCTCCCTGGAGACCAGGGAGGGATTCGTGGTCACCCCGGAGAGCACCCCCCACTCGTTTATCTCCCGGATATGCTCCACGTTGGCCGTGTCCAGGAACAGCTTCATCTCCTACCTCCGCTTACCCGCGACACACGCTCGTACCTCCCTTTCCGTCCTCGGATCTTCCCGCGACCTCCCGCCCTGCTTCCGGTATTCCCGCCCTCCGCGGCCGCACCGTTCACGTGGGCGGGTGCCGACGGAGCCGGGTGGGCTCAGGGCAAGTTCCCCGCCTCCACCAGCAGCTTCTCCCTGCGGGCCATCTCGTAGGCAGAGTTGATAATGTAGTCCACCACCTCGGAGACGGTGGTATCGAGGTCCACGCATTCCACCGCCTTCACCCCGGTGACCTCGGACATGTAAAGTATGTAATCCTGGATTTTCCTGATGTTGTCGAAATGCTTGATGTAGCGCATGAACGGGCGGGTACCCTGGGTTTCCACCCCCCTGACGTACAGGTGGCCCCGGTGCATTTTCTCGTCGGACACCTTGATCACCAGGGGCACGATGAAGGCCTCGGGGAACTGCTCCGGCGCAATGAACCCGGGGACGATGTGCGCTCCCTCGATTATGATATGCGTCCCCTCGTTCAGGGCCCGCTTTATAATGGCCCTCACCCCTACAAGCACGGAGAGGCTCTGCTCCCGGAAACCGGCCACCACCGGGTCCACGTGCGGCGGCAGGGGATGGATGAGGGCGGTGTCCGCGTCGAAGGAGGAAGTGTGGATGGTGGGCATGAGCTCACGCGAGAAGAAGGCTCGCATCACTTCCCGGATGGCGTCCGTGGACACGATGCGCACGATGCTCAGGCGGTTGGCGATCATGGTGGCGATGGTGGATTTTCCCACCCCCGTGGAACCGCCTATGAGCACCACCAGGGGCTTGTTCAAGCTGCTGAAGCTGATATACCGCAAATAGTTCTCCGCGTACTTCTTTCCCGCTTTCCGGAGGAGGGTCTCGTAGATGAGGCTGCGCAGTTCCCGGGTCTTGACCTCCAGCCTTCCCTCCCGGATGAGGAGCTCCTCGATCTCCGCGGCCACCAAGTAAGCCGCGCCGGGGGCCAGGCCGGAGGCCATGATGGCGTTGGCGGTCAGCCCCTTGGAAAAGGGCACCCGGTGGTATTCCTCGTCGAGGATGGTTATCCTCTTGGCGTTCCTTTCCTCTTTTTCCCTCATGTCCTCTCCAACACCCTTTCCCACACGGCGCGGAAGAAACCCTCCAGGCTCTCCCCGGGGTTCACCGGGACCGGGCGATTGTGGAAGTAGACCACTTCCCTCCCCGTTTCCACGGCGTATGTTGCCACCGTGTCCACGGCTGCGGCCTTAAGCTCGGTCAGGAAGAGTTCGGCTTCCCCCGCCTCTTCCAGCTCCCGCCTCAGCGTCCGCCGGTCGGCCAGGCTGAAGCTCATCCCCCTCACCTTGCAACCCGTCTCCTTCTCCAGGTAATTCCGCAGCACCGTCCCGGCCTCGGGAGGAGCGGTCGCGGCAAGGAACACCTTTCTTCCAACAATGGGTTTCAAGGGATGAGGCCTGAAAACCGTCTCTATGATAAATATATCGTCCTTTATACGCTTTATCCTTTCGCGCAGCGATGACACGCGGTGGGAATCGGCGAAAGGCTCTTCCGCCATTGTAATTACAACCCCGTCCGAAATCAAGATGCGGTACGGGCCGAGGTACTCCAGGGAATCCCTCGGGTCCTGGGCGGCGCTGATCACGCAGATGGCGCCCCGCGTCTCCACGGGAGGGATGCTCGAGCCGCTGCCCTCCATGATCACTGCATCCATCCCCAGGCCCTCCGCCAGCCGGGCCGCCTCCGCGCAGTTGGTGACGTAGGGCTGCCCGGCCATCCCGCCCCCGCAGCGGCGCGAGCCCACGGTGGTCACCCCGGTAACCAGGGCATCCTCGTAATGGTCCGAGGCGGCGTGGAGGCCCCTGGAAAGTTCCCCCAGCAGATAGGCCCCGTCGACCTCCTTCCCCTCCACCAGGTAGGGTTCCGGTGGCCCCCCTCGACCCATGGCCACCACCACCGGTCGGTAACCCCATCCGCTCAGGTAGCGGGCCAGCTCCGCGGATACCGCCGTCTTGCCGCAACGCTTGCCGGTGCCGATGACGGCGCAGGAAGGTCCGGTGAGTATCTTCTCCCGGCGGGGAGGGCGGAACTCGAAATCCGCCCCGCGGTACGTCGTCCCGTGGGCCAGGGCCACGGAGGCCAGGGCCAACCTGGTCTCCGAATCCAGCACCGGAAGGTCGCTGAGGTCCACCACCAACTCCGGGCGCAGCCTGTCGATGCTCGTGGCCAGTTCCCCGAGGAGGTCGCCGGCGACCACCAGTTCCCACCGCGGCGAGGACAGGGCGGTGAGGTCGGTCACCTTCTCCGTCCCTCCCAGGAAAAAGAGGCCCACCGGGACCAGGCCTTCCCCCTCCTCCAGCTCCCGCACGGCATCCAGGATCGCGGAGGGATGGTGTTCCCCATCCACCAGGAAAAGGGTCCTGCTCTTACCTTTCACTGCTCATACCCCGCCATCAACCCCGGGTGGCCCACCGCTTTCCCGGCCGGGCCGCGGAAAGGACGCGCCGTTCACGTAGGTCCGGCAAAAGGGACCCGCCGCCCAGGAACCGTGACCCCTCTTGCGCCACGTCCCGGAGGCGGTGAGGAAAGCACGGTCCGTGCGGATAAACCGGCTACGGTTGGTTTTTCCCCACCCGGTACCCTGCGCCGCATCACGCCTCGACCAGGTCGGAGCGGTCCGCGGGGACCTTTCGCCGGCCACACCCAGCACGCGAATCGGAGAGCTGTCGGATACCTCCCGCCTCACGAATTATATCCGCCGGACGTCCGTTCTCAAGGGGATAGCCCATCCGACTTCTCCTGCCGCGCGCCGGAGCCCCGGGGCCTCAGATGTCCGTTCCGATTATCTCCCGCACCACTCCGGACAGTTCCCGCTGGGTTTCTCCCACCCCGGCCCCGAACCTGGCTATGACGTCGCTGCCCCCGAAGGGGTACTTGCGCAGCACCCGCACGTTGTCCTCGCGGATTTCGATAAGGTTATAGCAGGGCTTGGTATGACCCCGCAAGCGCAGCGAGGAGATGGTCCCCGCGTTCACCAGGTACATGTCCTCCAGCTTCCACACGTAAGGGACATGCTTGTGGCCGGTGAGCACCAGGTCCACCCCGGCGTAGATGAGTAGCTCGAGGATGTCCCCGGCATCGTAGACGATGTTGCGCTCCCTGCCGGTTCCCGGTACGGGCAGGAGGTGGTGGTGAAGGGCGAAGATCTTGAAGGCCTCCGTGGACTGGAAGTTATTTACAATCCACCCGTACTTCTCGCGCCCTATTTTCCCGTCGTCCAGGTCGGGCTCGCTGGAGTCCACGCCCATGATGAAGACCCCCTCGTACTCCAGGCAGCGGAAGAGAGGACCGAAGAGCTCCTGGAAATGGA
This sequence comes from Actinomycetota bacterium, assembly GCA_030019255.1. Classification (NCBI taxonomy): domain Bacteria; kingdom Bacillati; phylum Actinomycetota; species Actinomycetota bacterium. The sequence goes on along the minus strand of JASEFK010000004.1, from coordinate 146,883 downwards.
GGTACCCCACGTTGCGGGAATCGTGGTTCCCGGGGACGATGACGATGTTCTCGCACTCCAGGTTGTCCAGGTAGGACTTGGCGGTCAGGTATTCCTGCCTGAAGCCCTCGTTGGTCAGATCCCCGGTCACCACCACGATATCCGGATGCAGTTCGTTGAGCTCGTGGATGGTGCGGTTCATGAGGTTGGCCACGAAGTGGTAGGACCCGATGTGGAAATCGGAGATGTGGGCAACCACCACCGGCGATTTTCTGACCGGATAGGTCTTGGACGACAAACTCGACACTTCCCGTTCGCGTTCCCGGCCGCCCGGTTCCGGCTCCACCGCCGCCGGGCGCCCTCTCCGTCACCTCACTTCCATTATAGTCCCTTTACCAGCATATCCATGAGTTTCCATCCCGGGATATCCCGGTAGGTGCCCCTTCCCGCCTCGCGCTCGTTGAAGGCGCGCACGGCGTCGGGTTCCCTGCCTCCCAGGTAAAGGGCAAAGGGCACCGGCTCCGGGACGTGAGTGCCCACCTCGAGGGGGGTGGGATGGTCGGGCGCGAGCAGGACGTGGAATTCCTCGTGCCGGCGGACCGATTCGTCGAGCACGGCCCCCACGATATGACGGTCGAAGTTCTCGAGGGCCTCCACCTTGGCCTCCCAGTTCCCCTCGTGGCCCGCCTCGTCGGGGGCTTCCACGTGGACGTAGACCAGGTCCACCCTCCGCAGGGCATGCAAGGCGTAGCGGGCCTTGGCCTCGTAATCGGTATCGTAATAACCCGTGGCCCCGGGGACGTTCACCACCTCCATCCCGGCATGGAGACCCAGGCCCTTGATGAGGTCCACGGCGGTGATCACCGCGCCGGAAAGGCCGTACCTCTCCCCGAGGGTGGGGAGGTCCGGCGAGCGTCCCTGCCCCCAGGGCCAGATCATGTTCGCCGGCCGCAGCCCGCGCTCCTTCCGCCACCAGTTCACGGGGTGGTCCTCGAGGAAGCGCCGGGAAAGCCTTATCAGCGACCGCAGCCGCTCCGACCCCGGCCCCCGGGGGAGGATTTCCTCGATGTTCCGGCCCACGGCGTCATGCGGGGGAACGCAGAGGTCGTCCAGATGCTTCAGGCCCCGCAGGACCAGGAGGTGCCGGTAGCCCACCCCGGGGTGGAACGCGGTGTAGGGATCCCCCAGCTTTTCTTCCAGGAAGCGAACGATCTGGCGTGCTTCCTCGGTGGGAATGTGCCCGGCGCTGTAGTCCGCCAGCCGACCTTCCTCCTCGGTCACCAGGTTGCAGCGGAAGGCCACCTGGTCCTCGGCCAGCTTCACTCCCATGCTGGCCGCCTCCAGCGGCCCCCGACCGCAGTAGTGCTGACGCGGGTCATAGCCGAGGAGGGAAAAATTGGCCACGTCGCTCCCCGCCGGCATGCCCTCCGGAACGGTGACCGCCGTGCCGCAGATCCCGTTCTCGGCCAGGAAATCCATGTTCGGTAGGCTAGCCGCCTCCAGGGGCGTGGCCCCTCCTCGGGTGGTAACCGGGTGGTCGGCGGCGCCGTCCGGCACCAGGACGACGTACTTCATCTCCACCTCCCCGACATCAAGACCTGTGAGGCGTAGGTGATCCCCGCCTCGCCACCCCGGGCCTTCAGGCTCGCCGCGGCTCGGCTTCCCCTTCCCGGGACCTCAAAGCCCCAGCCTTTCCAGAACGGCGTCCAGGTCCGCGGGGACCGGCTCCGGCTCTTCCACCGTCCCTATGGCCAGCTCGGGGTCCTTGAGGCCGTGCCCGGTCAGGATACAGACCACCAGGGAACCGGGCTCCAGGTCCCCGCGCCGGAAGGCCTTGTACAGGCCGGCCACCGAGGCGGCCGATGCCGGCTCCACGAAGACGCCTTCTTGCTCAGCCAGCAAGCGGTAGGCCTCCAGTATCTCCGCGTCGGAGACCATGTCGATGCGGCCCCCGGATTCCTCGGCCGCGGCCACCGCCTGTTTCCAGCTGGCCGGGTTGCCGATGCGGATGGCGGTGGCTATGGTCTCCGGTTTCTCCACCACGTGGCCGCGCACGATGGGCGCCGCTCCCTCCGCCTGCCAGCCCATCATGCGCGGCAGGGCGTCCACCCTTCCCGCCTCCCGGTACTCCCGGTAACCCTTCCAGTAGGCGGTGATGTTGCCCGCGTTCCCTACTGGTATGAAATGGTAATCGGGCGCCCGGCCCAGGGTGTCGCATATCTCGAAGGCCCCCGTCTTCTGGCCCTCGATGCGGTAGGGATTGATGGAGTTCACCAGGACCACCGGGTAATCCTCGGCGATGCGGCGCACCATGTTCAGGGCCTGGTCGAAGTTGCCCTCCAGGGCGATGACCCGTGCCCCGTGGATGAGGGCCTGGGCCAGTTTGCCCAGGGCTATGGCCTGCCTGGGTATGATCACCGCGCAGGTGATGCCCGCCCGCGCCGCGTAGGCCGCCGCCGAGGCGCTGGTGTTCCCGGTGGAGGCGCAGATGACCGTGCGGGCCCCCTCCTCCAGGGCCTTGGAAACGGCCACCGTCATCCCCCGGTCCTTGAAGGAACCGGTGGGGTTCAAGCCCTCGTACTTCAAGAAAACATCCAATCCCAGCTGCCGGCTGATGTACTTCGCCTCCACCAGGGGGGTGTTGCCCTCCAGCAGGGTCACCACGGGGGTCTTATCCGTAACCGGCAGAAATTCCCTGTAGGCTTCTATGATACCATGCCATTCACCGCGCAAGACCGATGACCTCCTGGTCTCCGCTCCTTCATCTCCGCTTCCCGGGCCTCATCCCGCCGGTACGGTCACTGGGAGAGGCAAGCCGCTCCACCCTGGGGGTGGCTTCACGCGCGGCCGAACCAACCTGCCGGCGTCTCATTCCTCAATCCTGCCCTCCCGTCCGCCGAATCGCCCTTGCGGCACCGCTCGCACGCAAGGTGGCGCTGGAAGCGCCGTTCGTCTTCGCCCCCCCGCCTGCGATACGACTCCCCAACCTCCCTCCTCAGCAAACCAGGGCTCGACAAGGTCCCCTCGGCCTCCTCATCCCCTCGCCGACTCAACCTTTCCTTTCCACCCGGAAAGGGAGCCTCAGTCCTCCCCGGGGTCCTCCACGCGTATGAGGCTGGCTACACGGTTTACCTCCTCCAGGCCCTCCAGGCCCCGCACCGTGGCCCGGATGTTCTCCTCTTTCACCTCGTGGGTGACCAGGACGATACGCGCCTCCTTTCCCGTCCCGTGCTGGATGACGGACTTGATGCTCACCTGGTTCTCGCCGAAGACGCCGGCGATCTTGGCCAGTACCCCGGGCCGGTCGGGTACGTCGAAGATCATGAAATATCGGCAGCGCACGTCCTTCATGTCCTTCAGGGGCTTACGGAAGAAACAGGTACAGCCCACCAGGCGTCCGCCGGTCAGGATGTTGCGGGCGATGGAGATAACGTCGCCCACCACGGCGCTGGCTGCAGGGAGGGACCCCGCCCCCTTGCCGTAGAACATGAGCTCCCCCACCGCGTCCCCGGACACGAAGATGGCGTTGTTCTCGTCCCGCACCGAGGCCAGGGGGTGGCGGGCGGGTATCATGGTGGGGTGAACGCGCACGCTTATCCCGTCCGGCTCGTCCTTGGCGATGGCCAGCAGCTTGATGACGTAACCCAGCTCGCGGGCGAAGGAGATGTCGTCCGGGGTGATGGAGGTGATGCCCTCGGCATAGACGTCGGAGAGGGTCACCCGCGAGTTGAAGGCCATGGAGGCCAGTATGGCCAGCTTGGCCGCGGCGTCCTTTCCTTCCACGTCGTAGGTGGGGTCGGCCTCGGCATAGCCCAGCTCCTGGGCCCTGGCCAGGGCCTCGGCGAAGTCCAGGCCCTCCTCGCTCATGCGGGTGAGGATGTAATTGGTGGTCCCGTTCACGATCCCCAGGATTTGATCTATGACGTTGCCCGCCAGGGATTCCTTGAGGGGCATGAGGATGGGGATGCCGCCCCCCACCGCCGCCTCGTAGGCCAGATCCACACCCCTCTCCTCGGCGGCACGTAGGATCTCCTCCCCGTGGGTGCTCATGAGCTCCTTGTTGGCGCACACCACGTGTTTGCCCCGGGATATGGCCTCCAGGATGAAGGTGCGGGCCGGCTCGATGCCTCCCATCACCTCCACCACGATGTCCACCTCCGGGTCACCGATCACCTCCATGGCCTCGGTGGTGAGCATCTCCTCGGGGACCTCCACGTAGCGGGGGTCGGCCAGGTCCCTCACCGCAATGCGCTTCACGGTTATCTCCATCCCCACCCTCCGGGAGATTATGGAAGCGTTGTCCCGGAGGATGCGCACCACCCCGGAGCCCACCGTGCCGCAGCCGATCTGCCCCACTACTACGGCCTTTCTTTCTTCCGACATTTCCCCTCCGATATCTCCGTCCACGATATGGTAAGACCCGGAATAAAGGTATTTTAGCAGCCGGAAACACGCGGCGCATACCGCGCGGGAGGGGTTTCCTCTCTTTCCGGCCTGGCATTCCCGCTGGACCTCCCGCTTTTCCGAGGTGAGCGAGGTGGCGGGGAGATAGGGCCCGTACTATAATCAATCCTGCCATGAGGATAAAAGAACCCGTGCTGCAGGTGGCCTTGGACTTCGTGGACCTGGAGAGGGCCATCAAAGTCGCGGAGGAGGCCGTCGCGGGAGGCGCCGACTGGATCGAAGCCGGCACCCCTCTTATCAAGAGCGAGGGCCTCAACGCCGTGCGCGCCCTGCGGGAGCGTTTTCCCCACCACGTCATCGTGGCCGACATGAAGACCATGGACGCCGGCCGGGCGGAGGTGGAGGCCGCGGCCAAGGCCGGAGCCAACATCATCGACGTCCTGGGCGCCGCCTCCGATGCCACGGTCAGGGAATGCGTGGAGGCGGCCAACAACTACGGGGCGGAGATCGTGGTGGACCTCATCGAGGTGGGGGATCCCGTGGACCGGGCACGGGCCGCGGAGGCGGCGGGCGCCCATTACATCGCCGTGCACACGGCCATCGACATGCAGATGCGGGGCGTGGACCCCTTCGAGCGGCTGCGGCTGGTGGCCAACTCGGTGAGTATCCCCGTGGCCGTGGCAGGGGGAATCAACTCGGAGACGGCGGCGCGGGCGGTGGAGAGCGGCGCGGACATCGTCATCGTGGGCGGGGCCATCATCAAGAGCAAGGACGCCCGCCGCGCCGCGGAGGAGATAAAACGGGCCATGCTCACCGGGCAGGCGGTGAAGACCGACCTCTACAAGCGCGTAAACCTGGAGAACGTGCGGGAGGTCCTCCTCAAGGTGTCCACGCCCAACATATCCGACGCCATGCACCGTTCCGGCGAGCTGGAGGGCATCCTGCCCATCAGCCCGGGGATGAAGATGGCCGGACCGGCGGTTACGGTGAGGGCCTACCCCGGCGACTGGGCCAAGCCCGTGGAGGCTATCGACGTGGCCGAGGAGGGGGACGTCATCGTCATCGACGCCGGCGGAGTGGGGCCGGCCTTGTGGGGGGAGCTGGCCACCCACAGCGCCATCCAGAGGAAGCTGGCCGGAGTGGTCATCGACGGGGCCATTAGGGACACGGTGGAGATACGGCGGCTCAACTTTCCCTCCTTCGCCCGCCTCATCACCCCCACGGCGGGGGAGCCCAAGGGCTTCGGGGAGATAAACGTGCCGGTGACCGTGGGCGGAAGGAGGATCTTCCCCGGGGACTGGCTGGTGGGCGACGACGACGGCGTGGTGGTCATCCCCCGGGACAAGGTGGTGGAGATGGCCAACCGGGCCATGGACGTCCTGGAGAAGGAAAACCGCCTGCGCGGGGAGATCGAAGCCGGTTCCACCCTTTCCCAGGTGGCCTACCTGGAGAAGTGGGAGAAGAGGAAGTAATTACCAGCTAGTCCATTCATTCCTCCTTTCGGCGGCGCCACTTGCTCAGCCACTGCCTCTTGGCCTTCTCGGCATGTTCCTCCTCCCCTGAAACCTCCTCCACCGCTCCCTCTTCCCCCTCTTCCGAGGGGATCCCGGGAGGCCCGCCTTCCCCCTCTTGCGCCGGCTCCTCGGCGAGCATGGCTGCGCCGCAGTAATTGGGGACCTCCCAGAGCAGGGCCACCAGCACCCCCTGGGCCCCCTTCCTCTCAGCGATGGCGGAGAGGAACAGGGCCGCCTTGCGCGCTTCCCGCGCCCTCCTGAGTATGACGCCCACGTCCCACGCCCCCATCACCCGGGCCACCGACGGGTTGCAGAGCACCACCATATCCCCCGGATGCACCGGCGCTTCCCGTATCTCTATCCTCTCCCCCGCCGCGTCGCCCAGGAGTCCTCCCTCCCCCTCCCAGCCGCCGAAAAGGGCACCGGTCTCCTCCCCGCTGTGGACGAAAAGAGCATTCTCGCCGCAGCGGGCGGCGTAAAGCCGCTGGGGGTCGGCGAGGACCAGCAGGAGGTCCAGCCGGGGCCCACCGTCGCCGTAGCGGTCGAGGATGTGGCGGTGGATATGGCGGAGGGAGTTGCGCAGCACCACCCGGCAGTCCGTGGACCTGACCACCTCCTCCCGCCGGCGGAAGAACTCGTGCAGGAGGCCCATGGCATACCGCCGGACCTCCAGCTCCTCGGGGGTCTCCCCCTCTGAGCACACCGCGGCCGCGAACACCGGACCGCCCGAATCCCCGGGCTCCATCTCCAGGGCAAAATAGGGAGCGTCCGGCGGATTCCCGCGCCTTCCGCTGTTCACCACGCCGACGTCAGCTTCTTTGGCCGCGATGAGCTTCACCCCCTTACGCCAGCGCTGCTGGCTGCCGGGGAACCCCTCAGGACACCACCCTCTCGCCTCGCACCAGGTCGTCCAGGGATTCCCTCTCCCGGACCACCAGGAAATCCCTTCCATCCACCATCACTTCTGCAGCCCGGCGGCGCGAGTTGTAGTTGGAGGACATGACGAAACCGTAGGCTCCGGCGCTCATCACCGCCAGGAGCTCCCCCGGCTCCGCCCTGGGCAGGGAACGGTCCCGGGCCAGGAAATCCCCCGACTCGCAGACCGGTCCCACCACGTCCACCGTCTCCTCCTCCCTTCCGCTGTCCACTACGGGAAGTATGCGGTGGAAGGACCCGTAGAGGCTGGGGCGGATGAGGTCGTTCATGGCCGCGTCCACCACCAGGAACCTCTTATTCCCGCTTCTTTTGCGGTAAAGGACCCTAGTGACCAGCACGCCTGCATTGCCCACGATCATGCGTCCCGTCTCCAGGATTACCGTGCAGCCGTGCTCCTTGAGCACCGGTGCCAGGGCCCGGGCATAATCCATGGGATAGGGGACCTCCTCCTCGTCGTAGGGGATGCCGAAGCCCCCTCCGATGTTTATATACCTTATGTCCAAGCCCCGCTCCCGAAGGGAGCGCACCAGCTCTCCGGTCCTCTCCAGGCTGTCTCGGAAGGGTTCCACCTCCGTTATCTGGGAGCCGATGTGCTGGTGGATCCCCACCACGCGCACGTTTTTCAGCGAGGCCGCGCGCTCGTAGACCGCCGGGGCCTCCTCCATGTCGATGCCGAACTTGGCCTCCTTCATCCCGGTGGCAATGTAGGGATGGGTGCCGGGGTCAACGTCGGGGTTGACCCGCAGGGCGATGTCCGCCCTCCTCCCCGTCTCCGCCGCCACCCGGTCCAGGAGGAGCAGTTCGTCCTCCGACTCCACGTTGAACATGAGTATTCCGGAACGCAGCGCGTAGGCCATCTCCTCGACCGTCTTCCCTATCCCGGCGAAAACTATCTTCTCCGGCGGGATGCCCGCCTTGAGAGCCCGGTAGAGCTCCCCTCCGGAGACGATGTCCGCACCCGCTCCCTCGCGGGCCAGGACGGAGAGCACCCCCAGGTTGGAGTTGGCCTTCACCGAGTAACAGATCAGGTGGGGAACCTCGGCGAAGGCCTGGTCCAGGCGCCGGTAATGGTCGCACAGCGTACGCCTGCTGTACACGTAGACGGGGGTTCCCACCTTCTCGGCGATGCGGTCCAGGGGAACCTCCTCACCGTGCAGGATGCCGTCCAGGTACTGAAAGGCGTGCATCCGGAAAACACCTGCCTTCGAACATCATTCCCCGACGAAGGTTACCACCAGGGTACGCGACCTGGGGACCTCGTCGAAGTCCACGAATACCAGTTGTTGCCACCTACCCAGGAGGGGCCTGCCTTCCTCGAAGGGTACGGTCACCGAGGGGCCCAGGAGCCCCGCCCGGACGTGGGAGTGCCCGTTGGCGTCCACCCCCCTGCGGTTATGGTGGTAATCGCGGTCTACGGGGGCCAGGAAATCGAAGAGTTCCTGGAAGTCCCTGCAGACACCCGGTTCGTGCTCCAGGGTGGTCACCGCACCCGTGGCCCCGGGTACGAATACGTTCAGGATGCCGCTGCGCAGGCCCGTTTCCCGGAGCAGGGCGGAGACTTCCTCGGTTATCTCCACGATTTGCGCGTTGCCCTCGGTCTCGAACTCCAGGCGCTTGTGAACCACGGCCATGCTTTCCTGTCCTTTCTCCTCTATTATATTCGTCGCTTATTAAGATTATATTCGCCGCTTTAGAGATACGCCGTTTATGGCCGAGGCCCTGGCCTCTCCCGACCATATTAACACCTCCGCTTCCCGGTGTAGGCGCATGTCGCGAGGAGGGACGGTCGGAAGCCTCCCACGCCCCGGCCGCGCCAGAGTGAGCGGGTCGGGCGCGGTCCCGAGCGGCCTGGGGCCGGCATGCCGAAACCTTCCCGCTAAAGGAGAAGGATGCGTTACGAGCGTGCCGGTCTTCCGCCGCACGAATCCTACCCGGGCGCCGGAGAAGGGCCGGCCCGCGGGGCGCGGGCTCAACGGGCTCTCTTTCCCGCCGCCCGTCGCAGCCGCCCCAGGTTCTCCCGGTCCCTTTCCACGGTCATCTCCGGCGTCTCCAGTATCCAGGGCAGCTTCCGCAACACGGGATGCCGCGCCAGCATGGAAAATGCTTCCATGCCTATCTTCCCCTCGCCGATGTGCTCGTGCCTGTCCACCCGGGAACCCAGGTCGCCCCGGCTGTCGTTGGCGTGCACCAGCTTCAGGCGGTCCAGGCCCACCTCCTCGTCAAGCTCCCGCAGGGCGGCCTCCAGGCCCTCGCGGGTACGTATCTCGTAACCGGCGGCGAAGACGTGGCAGGTGTCCAGGCAGACCCCCAGCCTCTCCTCGCCGGGGAAAGCCCTGACGATCTCGCCCAGCTGCTCGAAACGATGCCCCACGCTGTTCCCCGACCCGGCCGTGGTCTCCAGCAGAAGGGGCACGCCTTCGGGCCCCCGTCGCAAGGCCTCCCCGACCGCCTGCACCACCCTCTGAATGCCCGCTTCTTCCCCTTCCCCCCCGTGACTGCCCAGGTGGGTCACCACGGCTGAGGAACCGAGCCTCGCCGCGGCCTCCATGTTCATGATCAGGGCGGCTATGGACTTCTCCCTCACCTCCCCCTCGGGGGCGGCCAGGTTGATGAGGTAGATGGTGTGCACGAAGACCGGTTCGATGCCCGCCCTCCGGCAACCTTCCCGGAAGGCGTCGATATCCCCGGGGAGGATGTCGGACTGCTTCCACCCCCGGGGGTTGGAGACGAAGACCTGGATGGTCTCGCAGCCCCTTTCCACGGCGCGGTCCACCGCCTTGCCCAGGCCCCCGCTTATCTGCACGTGGCATCCCAGGCGCATCCGCTGACCCCCCCTTGACGTCCCTGCCGCCCGCGGGAAAAGGCCGGATGTCCAGGCCGCATGCCCTGCCGGCAACACCTCCGCGGGCGCCATCATTCCCGCCGGCCGGTCCCGGATCCATTTTATTACTCCCGTTCCCGCCCGGACAGGTATCCCATCCGGCGCGGCCCGTGGAGAACCACAGGCTCCAACCCTTCCCCACCCTGAAGGGTCCCCTTTCCCGCCTGGCAGGCTCGCGCCCTCTCCCGCGGAGGTTAGCCCCGCCGCTCCCGACGTGGTAAAAAGGATTTATCGGCTGCTCTCCGCCGGGAGCGGAGGAAGATGAGGGCCTGCGAGGGGGATGGTCGGGGATAGCGGTCCCGCGTCCCGCCGAGGTCGCGACGTGAAGGGGAACGAGGCGCATGAAACCCTACAGGATAACCGAGGGCGTGTACATGGTCGGGGGGCCGGAACTGACCTCTCCGGACGATTGCTGCGTGTACCTGGTGGACCTGGGTCGTCCCATCCTGGTGGACGCCGGAGCGGGCCGTTCCACGCCCCTCCTGGTCCGCAACCTGGAGGAGCTCGGCTACTCCCCCAAGGACCTGAGCCTGGTGGTCCTCACCCACTGTCATATCGACCACGTGGGAGGAGCCGCCTATTTCCTGGAAAGATATGGAATAAAGCCGGCGGTCCATGAACTGGACGCCCAACCCCTCCAGGAGGGGGACCTGAGGCGCACCGCCGCCCAGTGGTACGGCGTGGATCTCAAGCCGCTGGAGATCAGGAACGTCCTGCGAGGGGAGGAAGGCGAGTTCCCCGGGGGAGTTGTTCCCCTCCGCTGGCTCCATACCCCCGGCCATACCCCGGGTTCCATATCCCTGCACCTGAACAACGGCCTGTACACCGTGCTCTTCGGGCAGGACATCCACGGCCCCTTCTACGCCTCCTTCGGTTCCGACCTCGACGCCTGGGCGACCTCCATGCGGCGCCTCCTGGAACTGAAGGCGGATATCCTCTGCGAGGGACACTTCGGGGTCATCCGCCCCGCCTCCGAGGTGCGCAGGTACATTGAGGACTACCTGCGCAATTACGGGCGCCTGTGATGCCCGGAAGCGAGGAGGATGCTCTACCGTTTCAGTAGGCACTTTCAGGGTTGAAAGAACAGAGACGCCATCCTATCGTCCCGGCTAAACAGGCAGGAGTTGCATGCGCTGCGGGAAATGCTGTAATATATCGCCAAGATATATCGATTTGATATATCGATTCGATAGGCTATAAACCGGATGCCGGTGTAGATAATAACGCCGGAAGGAGAGGATGTAAAGGTGCTCGAACTGGCCATACTGGGCGCCCTCAAGGAAAAGCCCATGCACGGCTACGAACTCAAGAAGCGACTTTCCTTCCTCCTGGGGCACCTGTGGAAGATAAGCTTTGGATCTCTCTACCCGGCCCTGAAGCGGCTGGAGGCCAAGGATGCCGTGGAGAGGGCCTACACGGTAAAGGAAAAGACCCGCAACCGCTATGTCTACCGCATCACCCCCAAGGGGGAGGAGATATTCCGCAAGCTGCTGGAGGACACCGGAAAGTCGTCGGAGATAACCGATTCCGACAAGTTCAGCCTCCGGCTGGCCTTTTTCCAGTACCTGGAACCCGAGTTAAGGCTCTGGCTGCTCGAGAAGCGCCGCAACTACCTCGCCGAGAGGCTCGAGGAGATAAGCGGCACCGGCAAGTCGCGTTACAAGGAATCCGACAGCTACCGCCTGGGGCTCTTCCGGCACCGCCAGGAATTGCTCCGCAGCGACATCCGGTGGCTGGACGAGCTTATAGAGCAGGAGAGGAAGCATCTCCTGGAGAAGGAACGGGAAAGGGGCACCTCGAGGAAGGGGGAGAAGGGGGGTGAGAAGTTGCTCCTGGAGGGAGAATCACTGAAGAAGGCCACGCCCATACAGGCGTGAGGGCCGGAGGCGTGAACGAGGAGGAAAGTCTATCCCCGACGGGATATGCATATAACGGGTTAAAGGGAGGTTGAACATATGGGAAAGGTGAGGACAGCCATCATAGGGGTGGGGAACTGCGCCTCTTCCCTGGTGCAGGGCATCCAGTACTACCGCGACGCCGAGGAAGGCGACCTGGTCCCGGGACTCATGCACGTGCGCATCGGGCCCTACCACATCCGGGATATCGAGATCGTGTGCGCCTTCGACGTGGACGCGGACAAGGTGGGCAGGGACGTCTCCGAGGCTATCTTCCGGGGCAGGAACAACACCATCAAGATCAGCGACGTCCCGCACCTGGGGGCCCCGGTCTACCGCGGCCCCACCCTGGACGGGTTCGGGAAATATTACCGCCAGGTGGCCGAGGAAGACCCCTCGGAGCCGGTGGACGTGGCCGAGACCCTGGCCCGCCATGAGGTGGACGTGGTGGTGAACTACCTGCCGGTCGGGAGCGAGAAGGCCACCCGCTTCTACGTGGAGGAGGCCATCAAGGCGGGGTGCGGGGTGGTGAACTGCATACCCGTCTTCGTGGCCAGGGAGGAGATCTGGCAGGGGCTGTTCCGCCGCTACGGGCTCCCCATCGTGGGCGACGACATCAAGTCCCAGGTGGGGGCGACCATCGTGCACCGCGTCCTGGCCAAGCTCTTCAACGACCGCGGGGTGGTCCTGGACCGCACCGCCCAGCTGAACATCGGCGGGAACATGGACTTCATGAACATGCTGGAGCGCGAGAGGCTGGAGTCCAAGAAGATATCCAAGACCGACGCCGTGGTCTCCCAGCTCAACCACAGCATCGACAAGGACGACGTGCACATCGGGCCCAGCGACTACGTGGCCTGGCTCAACGACCGCAAGTGGGCCTACATCCGCCTGGAGGGACGGGAGTTCGGAGACGTCCCCGTCTCGCTGGAGTTCAAGCTGGAGGTGTGGGACTCCCCCAACTCCGCGGGCATCGTCATCGACGCCGTGCGTTGCTGCAAGCTGGCCATGGACCGTGGGCTCTCTGGAGCTCTCATCGGGCCCTCCGCCTATTTCATGAAATCCCCTCCAGTGCAATACTCCGACGATGTCGCCCGCCAGATGGTGGAGGACTTCATCGCCGGTAAGCCGGAGGGGATGCTCACCACCGCCGACTTCGGCAACGGGAAGGACCTGGAGAGCGCGCAGGGCCTTCTCTCCGGCCGCACCAATCCCGGCGAGGATTGAGCCCCGTGCCGGGACCGGGTACCCCGTGCTTCCCGGTCAACACCGGCCTTTCCTCCGCGGCCGTTCTCTCGAACCGGCGGAGCGAGTCTTCACCGGGGGTTGACGCCCACGGGCCATGTGTTGTATTAGGCAGTTACGCATGTAAACGGGACACGGGAATCGTATTCGGGAGGATGCGGTTTTGAGCGAGACCATCGAGACGTGGAACCCCGTGACCGAGGAGGCCAACTTCCCCGTTCAGGTCAGGTGTTATTCCGGGTTCAAGGCCGACGAGAGGCCCTTGAGCTTCATCCTCAGTGGGCGCGAGTTCTCGGTCATGGACATCGAGGGAAGCTGGTTCGAGGAGGACGAGACCGGCCGGGAGCGGAGGGTCTGCTTCCGGGTGAGAGCCGACGACGGAGACCTCTACCTGCTCAGCCACCACCCCGAGGAGGGCTCCTGGATACTGCGCCGGGTCATCAGGCTGGGCGGTCTTTCCTGAGCCAGAAAGCTCAATTCCGCTGCCGGATCATGAAGGTAGCCGTGGCCTTGGCTACCATCCTTCCGCCGGAACCGTAAAGGCAGGCCTCGCCCACGGCAATGGATTTCCCCTTCTGGATGACCTTGCCCTCCGCGCTCACCTGCCCGTCGCGCACCGGTGCCAGGTAGTTTATCTTCATCTCCACGGTGATCATGCCCTCCCGCTCCAGGTCCATGAGGGTGGCCAAGGCGGCGGCGATGGAGGCGTCGGCCAGGGAGGCCAGGGCCCCGCCGTGCACCACCCCGCCGGCGTTCAGGTGCTTCTTCTCCACCGGCAGGGTCAGGCGGGACCTCCCCTCTTCCAGTTCCTCCACCCTCATGCCCAGGAGGGCGTAGAAGGTGGAGGGGTCGGAGCGCAAACGTATTATCCTCTCGTACCGCGATTCCCTGTCCTCCAAGGCTTCCTCCCCGCACGTCACCGCCGGAACCACTCCACCGTCCGACGCAGGCCCTCCTCCAGGCCGGTGGCCGGCTCCCATCCCAGAAGTTCCCGGGCCCGGGTGAGGTCGGGCTTCCTCCTGCGCGGGTCGCCCTGGGGAAGGGGCAGGAAGGTTATCTCCGAGGTGGAGCCCAGCATCTCCCTTATGCGGTGGGCCAGCTCCAGCACGGTCATCTCCCGATCGTTGCCCAGGTTGATAACCTCCCCCACGGCGCGTTCGCTGCGCAGGGCCAGGCATATTCCCTCCACCAGGTCGTCCACGTAGCAGAAACTCCGGGTCTGGGAGCCATCCCCGTAGACGGTAAGAGGCTCCCCGGCCAGGGCCTGCTGGATGAAATTGGGAACCACCCTCCCGTCCTCGCGCCGCATGCGCGGGCCGTAGGTGTTGAAGATGCGCAGGATTACCGTCTCCGTCCCGTACAGCCGCCGGTAGGTGGAGGTGAGCGCCTCGGCGAACCGCTTGGACTCGTCGTAGCAGGCCCGCGGCCCTACCGGGTTGACGTTGCCCGTGTATTCCTCGTCCTGGGGAACCTTCAGGGGGTCACCATAGACCTCGGAGGTGGAGGCCAGGAGGAACCGGGCGCCGTTCTTGCGCGCCACCTCGAGGGCCTGGTAGGTGCCCATGGAATTGGCCAGCATGGTCTCGACCGGCATGCGGTGATAATCGACCGGACTGGCAGGACTTGCCAGGTGAGCCACGGCGTCCACCTCGAGGGTCAGGGGATCGGCCACGTCGGCCAGGATGAACCTGAAGCGCGGGTGTCCCTTAAGGCCTTCCAGGTTCTCCATGCTCCCGGTGCATAGGTTGTCTAGGCACCATACCGCGTGCCCCTCCTCCACCAGGCGCTCGCACAGGTGGGATCCGATGAACCCGGCTCCCCCGGTTACCAGTACCTTCAAGGTAAAGCTCCTTGCGTCGCTCGGGTCGTCCTCCCGGCGTTCAATTAAGAAATTATAGCAGCCTGCGCCCGATCCGGTAACGACGTTTCCGGTGGCCCCGCCTGACCGGACGGAGGAGCCCGGGTCGCGGGTTCCGCGTCCTTCAAAAGGAAGCCTCCTCGGCCAGGAAGAAACGAGTCCCGGAGGCCTCGAGGAAGGGGAGGGCGTGCCCGGCGTCCATCGCCTCCTCCGGTGCGTAGATCCCCGGAGGGGGGTCGGCGGCCCGCAGCCACGCCGCGGCCGCGGCGGTCATCACCCCCGTGACCCGGTAATAATCCCCGCTGGCGGCCAGGTGCACGCGCCGGGGCTTTCCCCCGCGGACGCCCTCCGCCGTCACCCGGAGGGAGGAGGGGCAGGGCCCTTCCCTTTTCGCCGCCAGGGCTCTTCCCCCGGCCAATCTCAGGAGGTTCAAGAGAATCTCCGCGTACCCTTCCTCCCCCAGCCGGGAGAGGACCTGGAGGAGGAAATCCTCTCCCCTTGCGCCCATCCCGGCCTTGAAGAAGGCTTCTCTCACCCCTTTTACGACGCGGGGGAGGGTGAGCGGCTCCGGCCGGTGCAGGTAGGCGAGGACGGCGGGACCGGCGGGCGGGGGAAAGTCCACCGCCTCCGGCCAACCCCCTGCCCGCACCCGTTCCTCCCGGCCCCCCCGGACTATCACCGCCCTTCCGGAGAGGGAATGCGCAAAGTGGCGGAGGGTTGCCCATCCCAGGGAAGACAACCCCTCCAGGCGCCAGAAGAAGCCCAGGCGGTCCACCCGGTCCAGGAGGGAAGCGGCCCGGAGGGCCAGGAGGTTGGATAGCCCGGGGGCCATCCCGCAGCCAAGAAGCACCCGGGAGCCGCATGCCGCGGCTTCCTCCCGGCGGGAAAGGAGCACCGCGGTGATGCGAGCGTCGTCGCACAGGGTGAGGTAGTCGCGCCCCGTTTCCAGAACCGCCCGGAAGACCTCCACCTCGTGGAGGTGGAAGGGCCCCAGGCAGCCCAGCGCCAGGTCGGCCTCGGAGAGTCGTTCGCGCAGGCTCCGGGGATCCGCGGCCTCCAGGTAGCGTAGGTGCAGCGGAAAGGGAGCGGGCTGGGAGGCCATCCTGGTGAGGCCCTCGGCGTCATTGTCGGCTAGGAACACGGCTTCCACCCCGGGCAGGAAGCGGAGGGCGCCGAGCACCGCCCTTCCCGCCCGGCCCGCGGCGCCCAGGATAAGAACCTTCATGGCCCCGCCCCGAAGATCTCCGCCGGTCTCGCCTCCTTCCAGGGAAGGGATGGTGCACCGGCGGGCCCCGCACGAAGACTTCTTTTGATCACCGCGGCGAAAAACAGAGCCAAGGCGACGAAGGCCGCCGCCATGAAGAGCGCTTTCCCGCACCGGACCCGCGGCCGGGGAATGGAGGGGTTGCGGAGCCTGGAGGCCATCACTTGCTCAGGAGGTCCTCCTCCACCTCCAGGCCCAGCTGCTTCACGGCCAGGGTGAAGTCATGGGGGTTAGTGGCCGCCGAGAGGGCGGTCTTGAAGTCCACCAGGCCGTAACGGTAGAGGTCCACCAGGGACTGGTCGAAGGTCTGCATTCCGTAGAACTCGCCCTCGGCGATGATCTCCCGCAGCACGGTGGTGGGCTCCTCGTTTATTAGGGCCTCCGCCATGCGTCCGGTCATCACCAGCACCTCCACTGCGGGCACCCTGCCGCTGTGGTCCTTGAGGGGAAGGAGGCGCTGGGAGATGACTCCCTTGAGCACGCTGGCCAGGGTGAGGCGAATCTGCTTCTGCTGCTGGGGCGGGAAGAAGTCGATTATCCGGTTCACGGTCTCCGTGGTGTCTATGGTATGGAAGGTGGAGAGCACCAGATGCCCGGTCATGGCCACGTTCATGGCCGCGGTCACCGTCTCCGGGTCGCGCATCTCCCCTATGAGGATGACGTCGGGATCCTGGCGGGTTATGTACTTGAGGGCGTCGGCGTAGCTCTCGGTGTCCGTCCCGATCTCCCTCTGGTGGATGATGCTCTTCTTGTCCACGTGCAGGACCTCGATGGGGTCCTCGATGGTGATGATGTTCAGCTGCTCGTTGCTGTTTATATAGTCGATGATGGCCGCCAGGGTGGTGGTCTTGCCGGCCCCCGCGGGACCGGTGACCAGTATCATCCCCCTCCTCTCCATGGCCAGGCGCCGGAGAACGGGCGGCAGCCCCAGTTCCTCGAAGGAGGGCACCGAGGTGGTGAGCACGCGGCGGATGGCGATGCCCACCGTCCCCCTCTGCTTGAAGATGTTGGCCCGGAACCTCCCCAGGCCGGCGACGCTGTAGGCGAAGTCCACCTCGCTGCGCTCGGCGAACTTCTTGGCCTGCTTCTCGTTCATCAGGGCGTAGGCGGCCTCCACGGTGTCCGTGGGCGAGAGGCGCGGAAAGTCCGATTTCACCAGCTGCCCGTCGATGCGGAAATAGGGCGGGCTTCCCGCCTTTATGTGCAGGTCGGAAGCCTGCTTCTCCACCATGTACTGCAGCAACGCCTGGATATCCATCTCCATCCCTCGCCGGTTTTCACCCTTCCAAGCCTTTGACCGCCCTTCGACGAATTCATGATAGCACAGACCGCGCCCGAAACGGCATGCATGGAACGCCTGCGACTCGCCCTTTCCGGGGAATGACGTATGGTTATATCTTCCAATAAGGTCGGAGGGTCCCCTGGACGAGCTCCACCACTTCTATGCCTCGGTCGGAGGCGGGAAGCCCCTTCCCGTGCACCTCCTCGTCCTCCACCCTCAGCTCCTCCCCGGCCAGCACGGCCACCGTATTGGCGATGGACCTGGCCACCGCGGTGAGGTTGTACCCGCCCTCCAGGCAGACAAGCATCCTTCCGCCGCACACCTCTTCGGCCAGTTTCTTGAGACGCGCAGCCATCTCCGCATAGGAGGTGGACTTGAGGAGCATGGAGCACAGGGGGTCGCTGAAGTGGCCGTCGTAACCGGCAGAAACCAGCACCAGCTCAGGCTGGTAGCGAAGGGCCAGGGGGATGATCACCCGGTCGAAGGCAGCCAGGTAGACCTCCTCCCCGGTACGCGCCGGCAGGGGGAAGTTCACCGTGTAGCCCTCCCCCTTGCCCTCGCCCAGCTCGCGGTAACTCCCGGAACCCGGATAGTGGGGGTACTGGTGAAGGGAGACATATAGCACCCGGTCGTCCCGGTAGAAGATGTCCTGGATGCCGTTGCCGTGATGGGCATCCCAGTCCACGATGAAAACCCTGGAAATCCCAAATCTTTCCATGGCGAATCTTGCCGCCACCGCGTTGTTGTTGAACAGGCAGAACCCCATACCCCGGGTGGCGGTGGCGTGATGTCCCGGCGGGCGAGCCAGGCAGAAGGCGTTGTCGATCTCCCCGGAGAAGATGCGTTCCAGGCCCTCCAGGGCCGCGCCCGCCGAGCGCAGGGCCGCCTCGTAGGAACGCGTGCCCACGTGAGTATCCGGGTCCAGCCACCCGCCCCCGGAATCGGCCACCCTCTTCACGCTCTCGATGTAAGCTCTCGGGTGGACCAGCTCGACCTCCTCCACGGCGGCGTCCCGCGGCGAGAGGACGCGCACCTTCTCCGCGAGGCCGGTGCTCTCCAGCATCTCCATGGCCTTTTCCAGCCGCTCCGCCCTTTCCGGGTGCCCGAGACCGGTGTCATGCTCCAGGAAAAGGGGATCGTAAAATACCGCCGTGCGACTCATCTCCCTACCCCCGTGAACCGTTCGTGCTCCCCCGCCCCGGAGCGGGGGAGCGGACCGCAACTCCACGCCCGTTGCATACGGCGAGGCTCGGAAACTCAGCCGCGCCTTGCGCCTCTCCCCACCCTAAAGTGCGAGGAGGAACGATGAATCAACCGTGAGCGGGTGAGATAACCTTAAATTCCTTCCCGGCACCGGAGAAGCCGGGTGCGGCTCCTCCGCATCATCTGGTTATGCGTACTGCCCCGCAGAAGTCCCTTCTCCTCCCCAGGTCGGCGATGCGCACCACGTCCCCGGTGCGGGGCGCATGGATGTACTGCCCGTTTCCGATGTAAAGACCCACGTGCCCGTACCCGTGGAAGAAGACTAGGTCCCCGGGCTGCAGCTCGGAATAGGACACGGGCACCCCGCAGCGGGCCTGCATGTAGGAGCTGTGCGGGAGCCTGATGCCCACCTGGGCGTAACAGTACATCACCAGGCCCGAGCAGTCGAAGGCGTCCGGGCCGGCCGCCGCGTACCGATAGGGTTTTCCGAGTTGAGCATACGCTATTTTTACCACGTCCGGAGCGTAGGGCGGGGCGGGCGGTGGGGGAGTGCGGGGACGGCTGGTGACCGCGGGGCGGGAAACGGTTACCGTTGCCCTTCGGGCCTCCTCCTCGGCGATGAGGCGGTTGACCTCCGCCTCCACTCCGGCCAGGAGCTCCTTCCTCCTCTGCAGGTCGGCCTCGATCTGGCTCTTCTGGGTAGCCAGGCGGGCCATCTCGGCATCCAGGGCCGCGCGCTGCGCCTCCAGCTCCGTCCGGACGGCTTCCACCTCCTGCCGCGAGGTTATCAAGGAAACGATGATCTCCACGTCGTTACCGCTGATGCGCCGGGCCCGGTCAAGGTTGGTGTAGAGGTCGTCCACGGTCCGGCACTCAGTGAGGACCTCCAGGATGTCCGCGTTCCCCGACTTGTAGAGCTCCCTCACCCGCTGGCCCAATATGTCCTTCCGCCTCTCCATCTCAGCGGTCAGGGCCGCCAGGCGCCTCTCCTTCTCCGCTATGGCCGCCCTGGTCTGCTGCACACGGTAATTGGTGAGGTTATACTGCTCGACTATCGTCTCCAACCTGGCGTCTATCCTCTGGACCTCGTCCTTTATCCGCTCCAGTTCCCGCTTCTTGTCCTGCACCGGATCCGCAGGCGATACGGCCACAGTGAGGAGAACCAGCACGAAGGTTATAAGGAGAGCCAGGGCGCGAACCGCTCCTCTCAACCTTCCGTTCCTTCCAATCCCTGTATTTTCCATCTCCACGCTCTTCCTCAAATTCCACCCTCCATAAAACAATTCATGGAGAATGATAACATAACCTTCCCCCGGACCGGAAATGAAGGCCAACACAGTACTATGGATTGCAGCAAGAGAGATCACCCCTTTTCCTGAAATTTTCCTCTGTTCAGTCGTGATGATAGGGTGGTCTCTCAATCTTTTTCAACCCTAAGAAGCGGCCACTGAAACGATACGGCATCAGCGCCTATTGAGGCGATACCGCATCAAACGCGGGGTCGAGGTTTACGGCACGGGAGATCGCCCACTTCCTCCTGTTCAACCTGTCCGTTTCGCCTGGATAACGAGGTTGTTCATTGACTTTCCCACATCGAAAATATCCGTGGAAACGGCAGGTTTCCCGGCCGTTCACGGTCCGGGGCTTACCCCCGCTATCCCTTCTGGCGTGCGGTGAATATCAGGGTGACCTCGTTTCCCTCCCGGTTGAACCTCAGCTCGTCGGCGTAATGCCTTACGATCACCAGGCCCCTTCCCCTCTCGGAGAGCGCATCGGCCGGAGCTCCCTCCCCCGAGGTCAGCAGGCGGTGGTCGAAGCCCTCCCCCTCGTCCCTCACCCTGATGACCGCCCGCCTGGGCTCCGCCTTGACGGTTATGTAGACCTTCTTGGTCCGGTCGCAGCGGTTGCCGTGCTCCATGGCGTTGTGCAGAAGCTCCTCCAGGCACAGGCGGAGGATGAGGGGGTCGCTGAGTCCCTCGAAGCCGCGCAGGGTCTCGAGGACGCTGTCGATGACGTACCTTATCTGGCGGACGTCGGTTCCCACGGTCATGGTGAGGTCGTAGAGCTCCTCCAACTCGAGCACCATGACGGCGATATCGTCGGGCTGGGGGGCATCTCCCGCGAAGAGCATGATTTCGTCCACCAGGACGTCCAGGAAGCCCTCGATGTCCTCCCCGCCACGCGCCTTCATCAGTTCTACCAGTTTTTTCCTTCCCAGCACCTCCCCCCGCGCGTTGAGCGCCCCGGTCAGGCCGTCGGTGTAGAGGAGCACGCGGTCGCCCCTGTTCAGCTTGACCGTCCGCTCCTGGTATCCACCGTCGTCCATGAGGCCCACCGGGAAGCCCTCCCCCTCCAGCACCTCTACAATCCCGTCCTCCTTCCTCCACAGAAGGGGGGGCTCGTGGCCGGCCCTGGCGTAGGTCAGCGTGTTTTCGTTGTTGTCGTAGAAGGCGTAGAAGAGGGTGGCGAACCCGTACTGCGACTCGGAGAAGAAGCGGCGGAAGGCGGTGTTGGCCTCGTCCAGAATGGTGCGCGGCGAGATATGGTGGCGCCCCAGCTCGTAGAGCACGGCGGTGAGCACCGACATGATCAGGGCGGCGGGAAGGCCTTTGTTGGCCACGTCCCCGATCATCAGCCCGAACTTCTGGGGGCAGAACTCGGTGCGCAGCTTCTGGCACCTGTCCTGCGTGTCCGTGGAACAGTAGAAGCAGAAGCGCGAATCCCGCGCCAGGGGTATCACGCTGAAGAAATCGCCGCCCACCGCCGAGGCGGGCATCAGCCGGGAGACCAGGCGCACCGAGGCGCAGGGCACGTGGGTGGAGACGATGGACCGCTGGATGCGGCTGGCCAGGCGCAGCTCCTTCCCCAGCTGCTCCTGTTCCCGCTTCAGTTCCCGGTAGAGGCGAGCGTTCTCGATGGCCACCGCGGCCATGTCCGCGAAGGAGAGCAGGTGCTCGAGGTCGCGGTGGTCGAAGCGGTGGGTCCTAGTGCAATTGGATACGTTGAGGACCCCGATGATCCTCTCCCCGGCCCGCAAAGGAACGGCCAGGGCGCTCTTCACCGATGGGTCGGTGCCCCGGAAGCGCCGGTCGGCCACCGCGTCCTGCAGGATGAGGGGTTCGCCGGTCCTGGCCACCCACCCGGAGATGCCCTGCCCCACGGGGACGCGGAAGTCACGCTCCCCGTCCAGGCCCCGGGCCGCCTTCACCACCAGCTCCCCGGTATCCTCCTCGAGGAGCATGATGCTTCCCCTCTCCGCCTCCAGGAGCTCCATGGCCTGGTCCAGCACGCGGTCCAGCCGGTTCTCCAGGCTGAGGGTGGAGGCCAGAAACCTCCCCAGGCGGAGAAGCTCCCCTTCATCCTCACGGGACTCCCGCCCCCCGGGGACCTTTCCGGCTTCCTCCTCGGGCATTCGAGCGCTCACTTGAAACTCGCCAGTGCCTCCCCTTCGTCCTCGAAGATGTCGATGATCTTGGTGAAGCGCACCACGTCCAGGAGCTCCCGGATGGTCTCCGTCGCCCGGAGGATCTTGAGGCTGCCGCGGTTCTGCGAGCATTTCTTGAAGACGTCGGCGATGATGCTCAGGCCCGCCGTGTTAATGTAAGTAAGACCCTCGATATCCAGGACAAGGTTGTAACAACCCTCATTCATGACCTTTTGCAGCGCCTCGCCGAAACCCTCCACGGTCTCGGAGTCCACCACCCCGGAGACCCTGACCACGGCAATCTCGCCCCCGTCGCCATGCCGGGACACCGCTATCTCCATCGACCGACCTCCTCTCCGGGACCCGTTCCTTACCTCGACCGACTCGTCCGACAGTGAAGTTATCGGCATCCGCCGGGGGCTGTTTAACCCGCTCGTGCGTCTCGGGAGGGGGTAAAACGTATCCCCCTGCCTGCCTTTGCCTCCCCGGCCCCAAAAGCCCGCGAAAATATGTCGCCAAGGACCGCGCCGATGGAGCGCCCCCTTGACGGCCCGCGGGGAACGAGGGAATGAAGCGTTATCCCCGTTGGTGCCGTTGCGCCGGGATGAGAGGCAGGCCCCGCCCACCGCGGGCCACGAAAACGGGTATAATACAACATGTAGTATTGAATTGCAAAATTTTTTCCTATATATTGTAGTCAAGGAAAGGAAGTCGGCATGAAGGAAGATCGCGCCCTCTTTCCCTTCACGGCCATCGTGGGGCAGGAGAAGCTGAAGCTCGCCCTGCTGGTCATCGCCGTGGACCCCAGCATCGGGGGGCTGCTCGTCAGGGGAGAGCGCGGCACTGGCAAATCCACCGCCGCCCGGGCCTTGGCCGAGCTCCTGCCGGAGATGGAAGTGGTGGCCGACTGTCCCTTCTCCTGCAATCCCCACGACGAGGAGGAGATGTGTTCCTCCTGCCTCTCCCGCTGGCAAAGGGGCGAGCCACTTCCGGTGGCCAGCCGGCCCATGCGCTTCGTGACCCTGCCCCTCAACGCCAGCGAGGACCGCCTGGTGGGCACCCTGGACCTGGAGAAGGCCATGCGGGAGGGGGTGAAGGACTTCGAGCCCGGAATCCTGGCCGCCGCCAACCGCGCCATACTCTACGTGGACGAGGTCAACCTGCTCGAGGACCACCTGGTGGACCTGCTCTTGGACGCCGCCGCCATGGGAGTCAACGTGGTGGAACGGGAGGGGGTCTCCTTCTCCCACCCCTCCAGGTTCATCATGGTGGGCACCATGAACCCCGAGGAGGGCGAGCTGCGTCCCCAGCTCGAGGACCGCTTCGGCCTCTGCGTGGAGGTGAACGGGGAAAAGGACGTGGCCCGGCGCATGGAGATAATGCGCAGGCGCCGCCTCTTCCTGGAGGACCCTCACCTCCTGCGCGCCCGCTTCCAGCCTCAGCAGGAGGAGCTGCGCCGGAGGGTAATGGAGGCGCGGAACAAACTCTCCTCGGTGGAGGTCCCGGATGAGCTCATGGAGCTCATCGCCCGCATCTGCGTGGAGCTGGGGGTCTGCGGCCACCGGGCGGACATCGCTACCTTTCAGGCGGCGCGGGCCATGGCCGCCCTGGAGGGCAAGGGGAGGGTGGAGGAGGGCCACGTCCGGGAGGCGGCGGAGATGGCCCTCCTCCACCGCCTACGCCGCACTCCCTTCGACGATCAGCTCAAGGAGCTGGAACGCTTGGATCGCCTCATCCGGAGGGGCGGAAAATCCCTGGAGCTCCCCCTGCAGGACGTCCCCCTCCCCGAGGAGGATAGCTCCCCGGTGCCCGGGCCGGGCGACGGTCCCCATGCGGGAGCCCGGGAGCAGGCGGCTGAAAAGCCCTCCCCGCCCGTATCCCCGGACCTGGAGGTCCCCCCTCTCCAGGCCCTGGTCACGGGCGCGGTGAGGACGGGAAACGGGAAGAGGAGCACGGCGGTCACGGAAGCGGGAAACGGCAGGAAGGTGGGGCACCGCCTTCCCCGCCCGGACGAGAACCTGGGATCCGGCAGCCTGGCCGTGGAGGCCACCTTGCGCGCCGCGGCGGGAAGGACGGCGGGAAGCGGCGAACCCTTCACCATCCGCGGCGAGGACCTGCGGGCCTCCATCCGCAAGCGCAAGGTGGGCAACCTTATCCTCTTCATCCTTGACGCCAGCGCCTCCATGGGCTGCCGGGAGCGCATCGAGTCCACCAAGAAGGTGGTGCAGCGCCTTCTCGTGGACGCCTACCAGAAAAGGGACCGGGTGGGCCTGATAACCTTCCGGGACCGCAAGGCCCAGCTGGTGCTTAGCCCCACCTCCAGCGTACACCTGGCCAACCTGCGCATCCGCGACCTGGCCACCGGAGGGGCCACTCCCCTGAACCACGGCCTGGCCATGGGCCTCATGGTGGCCAGGCGGGAGCTGCGCCGCGATCCCGACTTGGTCCCTCTCCTGGTGCTTATAACCGACGGCCACGGCAACGTGAGCCTGGCCTCCGAGGACCCCTGGAGGGAAAGCCTGGCCATCGCGGAGAAGATCCGCTCCGAGGGCCTGCAGGGCGTGGTCCTGGACACCTCCAACCCTAACTTCCGCCTGGGAAGAGCCGCCGCCACCCAGGCTCGGCGCATCGCCGAGGCCATGGGGGCCGCTTACTACCACCTCTCCACCCTGCAGCCCGAGGAGATGCTGGAAAAATTGGGCAATCACCTCTGAGCCCGCCGCGCGCGTTCGCGACCGTAAAGGGCTTCTCCCGGCGTTATCCGGATAAAAGCCCCGAACCACCTGGGGATGGAACGTTCGTGGAAAGGAGGAAGACGCCTGTAGGGAAGTCATTCCCGAACCCTCAGGGATGGAGCGTCCGTTCCGGCGGAATATCCGTCATTCCACCTGGCGCGACGGGCCCGCTCGACATCGGTTTGCGGGATGGGCGGAAGCGGCATCAGCATTCCTTTTCCCGTCGCACGTAGATAAGGGCCCGATTCCTCGAGAATGATGAAGAAGACATTCCCACGGAGGCGCCATTACCATGCATAATCCCGACCCTCAAAGGATGAAGCCCTATCTGCCGATAATGAGACTTGGACATCCGGGGGTAGGAAATGGAAAAGGAGAGGCCGAGACTTCCGGACGGCGGCCGGGAAAGCCGCCGGCCGGAGAGGTACCTGCCGGTCCTCATGGCGGCGGTCGTCGCCGTGCTCACCGCCGGGATAATGGCGGTCACCACGTTTATGGGCCCGCCCTACCGGTACCTCGTCGGCGGGGCGCTGGGGGCATGCGTGGTGGGACTCGGCGTCTTCCTGGCCTGGGACTGGTGGCGCTACCGCGAACAGAACAAGCAATACATAGAGGAGATAACCGACCTCAACCTGCGCTTCGGCATCCTGGCCGACGCGGTGAGCGCGGTGAGCTCCACCCTGGACCTCAAGGAGCTGGTGGAGAACATCCTGGGGGTCATGCTTGCCCTCACCAACTCGAGTATCGGGGTGGTGCTGGTCCCCGACGAGGAGGGGAAACACCTCCAGGTGCTCTCCCACCGCGGATTCCGCGAGGAGGCGGTGCGGGGTCTCAAGATACCCGTGGGCAAGGGAGCGGTGGGCAAGGCCTTCCTCACCGGCAGGATGACCATCCGCGACAACCTGCCCCGGGATCCCCGGGCCGCGGAGACCTATACCGGCGGCAAGAGCCCGCGTTCCCAGGTGATCATGCCCCTCAAGGCCAAGGGCCAGGTGGTGGGGCTGGCGGTCACCGCCACCTGCGAAGAACACGAGTACAAGCCGGAGGAGATCAACCTTCTCACCAGCCTGGGACACGAGCTGGCGGTGGCCATGATCAACGTGGAACTGTACAAGAAGAGCCAGAGGACCCTGGAATGGCTAGCAGATACGCAGGAATACACGGAACACTTCATCCAGGAGATGCTAGCCGGGGTGCTGGTCATCAACGCGGAAGGAGACGTCATCTACTTCAACCGCGAGGCCTCGGAGATGCTGGGCCTGCAGGCCAAGGAGGTGCTGGGGATAAACTACCGGGACATGGTAAGGGAGAGGGAGAAGTTCCGTTCCCTCTCCTATCTCCAGCCCATCCTGCGCCTGTGCATGGAGGAGGGCCGCACCTTCCGCCACCACGAACTGGTCATCGAAGGCCCGGAAGGGCGGCGCATGATCCTGAACTTCAACGCCTTCCCCCTGCACCGGGCCAAGGGAGAGATGATGGGTGCGGCGGTGGTCTTCATGGACGTCACCGGGGTCAAGGAGATGGAACGGAGGCTGCGCCAGCAGGACCACCTGTCCATCCTGGGACAGATGGCGGCCAAGATCGCCCACGAGGTCAAGAACCCGCTCTTCGCCATCATCGGCCTGGCCGACGAGCTGGAGGAGGAGGAGCAGGACCCGGGCAAGAAGCGGCTGCTGGAGATGATCCGCCGGGAAGCGACCCTCAGCAACCAGTGGATCTCCGGGATGCTCGCCTTCAGCCGATCCTCCTTCCCGGCCGCCGAGAAAGCCACCCTCCTGCTGAGCGAGGAGGTGCCCTCCCTGATCGCCGATTTCCTGCGCGCCAACGGGAGGGAGGGCGTGGAGGTGGTGCCGGAGCTTCCCGACGGCCTGCCCCCGGTCATGTTCACCAGGGACAACCTGCGCCACGTGCTCTTCAACCTCCTAGAGAACGCCTTCCATGCCATGCCCGGCGGGGGCATGGTCACGGTGCGGGCCAGGGACACCGGAAACGGCTTCGTGGAGATGACCGTGGAGGACACCGGCTGCGGCATCCCCGCGGACGTCCTCCCATCCATATTCGACCCCTTCTTCACCACCAAGGAAGGGGGCACCGGGCTGGGACTGTCAATCGTGCAGAAGATCCTTCTGGACTGCGGAGGAGGCATAGATGTACGCTCACGAGAGGACGGGGGAACGGTCTTCACCCTCAAGCTCCCGACTCGAGGGGTCGGCAATGGACACCAGGCCTGAGACCAAGCTGCTTATCGTGGACGACAACGAAGGCGTCCGCCACCTCGTATCCCGCTGGCTGGAACGGGCAGGCTTCCACGTGGAGGAGGCCAGCGACGGTGCGGAAGCGGTGGAGATGGTGAGGAAGGAACCGCCCGATGTCATCCTGGCAGACATCCGCATGCCCAAGATAGACGGGATCGAGCTGGCCCGCATCGTGAAAGGGGAATTCCCACACGTCAAGATCATCCTCATGACTGCCTACTCCTCGCCTCAGACCATTGCCCAGGCGAAGAGGGAGGGGGTGGACGACTACCTGGAGAAGCCCTTCACCAAGGACCAGGTGGAGAAGATGGCCCTGGATATCATTTCCAGGTAAGGGTCTCCGGGCGAACGTCGGGCTCAGTCAGGGAGGGGCACGAGCGTCCTTCTGCGCCGCTCGAAAAGGGCTATCTCCCGATACCCCACCCGGCTCAGCAACTCCACCGCCGCCCCGTAATCTCTTCCCACCTCCTCGGGTGAATGGGCGTCGGAACCGAGGGTCACCGGTATGCCCCTTTCCCGGCACAGGCGCAGGAAATCCTCACCGGGATACATCTCGCCCACCGGCTTGCTCAACCCCGCCGTGCTCACCTCTACCGCCAGCCCCGCCGCGGCCACTCGGTCCAGGCAGGACTCGTAGAGCGGCCCCACGTCCCCGCGGGGCCGGAAGCCGAACTTCTTTATGAGGTCCGGGTGGGCCAGGACATCGAAGAGCCCGCACTCGGCGGCGTCTCCCAGGACCTGGAAATACCTGGCCCAGAGCGCGTGGAGGTCCCGGCCGCGGTATCCTTCCACGTACCGCGGGTCGTCGAAACCCCATCCGTCCAGGAAATGCACCGAGCCCATGACGTAATCGAAGGCATGCGCGGAGAGGATCTCCGCCGTCCTTTCCTCGTAGCCCGGCAGGTAGTCCACCTCGATCCCCAGGCGGACGCGGATCCCGGAGACGCTCTCCGCGAGACGGCTCACCTCCCTCACGTATTCCGGCAATTCTTCCAGGCCCATGCTCAAGGTGGGGTCCTGCAGGTGGAGGAGTGGGAAGTGGTCGGAGAAGCCCACCTCGGAGAGGCCCAGGCGCATGGCCCTGGCCACGTATTCCTCCAGGTCCCCAACGGCGTGGCCGCAGCGCGGGGTGTGCAGATGGTAGTCCACCAGTCCCTTCGTCTCCATGCCCCCGAGGATACCAGAAGGCGGACTTGAGCGCATGATTCCCGGGTGCTTCCCCGCCTGAGGCGCACCGCAGGCCCTGCCCTATCGCGGGGGGTCACCCGTCCATGCGGCCGCTGAGATGACGGGGTTCATCCGGAACGGCACCTGGGCGACCGGCGGGCCCGGTTTGGTAGCTCAAGGAGCCTGATGTTATACTTTGAGGATGTACATGGTAAGACATTCCGGCATGTCGAAAGGAGGATCCGGCCATGGGGAAGGCTCGTAAGCTGTCCAAGGCGGAAAAAAGGCTCTCCAAGCTGGAGAAGCTGAAGGGGAAGTTGCAAAAGAAGCTGGCCAAGCTGGAGAAGGAAGAGGCCAAGCTGCAGAAAAAGGCGGACAAGCTGAGCAGGAAGCTGGAGGCCTGAAACCCGGGATCCGAGGCAGAAACCTTCCCCGCGCCGGAGAAGGATGCGGGGAAGTTTCGTCCGCGCTTTCGATCGGAGTCGGGGCGCATTTCCTTCAAAAGCAGGTTATCTCCATAAACTCACGGTAGCGGGCCTCGATGTCCTCCCTGCTCAGCGCACTCAGGCGCCGGCAGGAGAAGTCCTCCACGGCGAAGGAGGCGGTGACGCTCCCGTACACCACGGCGTGGCGGATGGCTTCCTCGCTTATCTCCGGCGCCCTGGAAAGGGAACCCAGGAAACCGCCCCCGAAGGAATCCCCGGCCCCGGTGGGATCGAAGACCGATTCGAGGGGATAGGCCGGGAGGGAGAAGAAGGTCCCCTCCCCGAGCATGATCACCCCGTGCTCTCCCTTCTTGATGATCACCCGGCTGGGACCCATTTCCAGAAGTTTCCTTCCCGCGGCGATGAGGTTGGGTTCGCCGGCCAGCTGGCGGGCCTCGGCATCGTTGAGCAGGAGGTAATCCACCCGGGCGATGGTCCGCAACAGCTCGTCGCGCTTGTTCTCTATCCAGTAGTTCATGGTGTCGCAGAGAACCAGCCGGGGAGAGTGCACCTGGTCCAGCACCATGGACTGGAGCGCTGGATCGATGTTGGCCAGGAAAACGAACTCCGAGTCCCGGTATTCCTCTGGTATCTCGGGCCGGAAGTTCTCGAAGACGTTGAGCTGGGTTTCCAGGGTGTGGGCGTCGTTCAGGTCGTACTCGTAGTAGCCGCGCCAGCGGAAGGTTTTACCGGGCACCACCTGGAGCCCGCGCAGGTCCACTCCCCGGGAACGAAGAAATTCCAGGTGCTCGTCGGGGAAGTCCTCCCCCACCACGGCCACCATTCTCACACGGTTGAAGAAGGAGGCCGCCACGCTGAAGAAGGTCGCCGAACCTCCCAGCACCTCCTCGACCTCCCCGAAGGGGGTACGCACCGAGTCCAGGGCCACGGAGCCCACCACCAGTATGCTCATCCCTACCTCCGTTTCCTTTCCGTTTTTCCCCGGGACGGGTTTTCCCTCGCCGCGCCCCGCGCCCGTCCCCTTATACCCGTCCTTAGCTTACCACGCGCCCGTCGCCGCATCCTCGCTGCCCGTCCCGGCTCTTGCCCCGGGCAGGATACGCCCGGAAACCTCCCTGCTTCCGGAATCCGCCTCCGGAGGATATGAACCTGTACCCTTCGCTCCCTGCCCACGAAATCCCCGTGGACTTCCGACCGCAAACCCGGGGACTTGTGCCACCGCGCCTGTTTTTCCTCCGCTTCCGGAATCCGCCTCCGGAGGATATGAACCCAGTTTCCCCCGTTTCCTCCCCTTTAGTTCACCGGGGACCCCGGCGCGGGCTGCAGGACCGCGAAATTCCACCCCTTTCCCCTCTATTCTCCATTTCCGGATCCACGCTTCCGGGATGAGGGAGCTCAATCCACCGTCCTCCGCGCCGGGTTAAAGTTGAATTGAAGGCGGGTAAACGGTATATTTTCAACTGCAAAAACGGAAGCGAGGTGATCGAACATGCCGACCTACGAGTACAAGTGCCTCGACTGCAGCGACGTGTTCGAGACCGTGCACGGGATGAACGAGAGCGTGGATAACTGTCCCCGCTGCGGCGGGAAGGTGCGCCGCCTCTTTCACCCCGTGGGGATAATCTTCAAGGGCTCCGGCTTCTACAAGACCGACTCCCGCGCCTCGGACAACGGGAAGGGGAAAGCGGGAGCGGAAAAGGCGGCCGGTGAGGCGGAAAAGGTGGAGGAAAAGGCCTCCGTGGGAGGGGAGGAAAGCCCCGGCACCTGAGGAGGAAGCGAGGGAAGGCGTGAAGGGGGAATCATGGGACTGCCCGAGGCCAGGATAGGGATATTTGGAGGATCAGGCTTCTACTCCTTCATCAAGGGAGGGAAGAGCTACGCCGTGCACACCCCCTTCGGACCACCCAGCGACCGCTTCACCCACGGGGAGCTGGCCGGGATACCGGTGGTCTTTTTGCCCCGGCACGGCAGGTATCACCAGTTCCCTCCCCACCGCATCAACTACCGGGCCAACGTCTACGGGATGCGGGAGTTCGGCGTGGAACGCATCATCTCCCCCGGGGCCTGCGGGTCCCTGCAGCGTGAGATCCCTCCGGGGACCTTCGTCCTCTGCGACCAGTTCGTCGACCGGACCGGGCGCCAGGAGTGCACCTTCTACGATGGTCCGGCCGCGGTGCATATAAGCTGCGCCGAGCCCTACTGCCCGGAGATGCGCGAGGTCTGCGCCCGCCTGGCCGGGGAGCTGGGAATCCCCTGCCGGAACGGGGGGACGGCGGTGATCATCAACGGGCCGCGCTTCAGCACCCGGGCGGAGAGCCGCTGGTACCACGCCCAGGGATGGGACGTCATCAACATGACCCAGTATCCCGAGGTGGTCCTGGTACGGGAGCTGGGCATGTGCTATCTCAACATCTCCCTGGTCACCGACTGGGACGTGTGGGTGGCCGACGAGGAGGGTGTCAAGACGGTGACCGCGGAGGAGGTGGGGCGCGTGTTCCGCGAGAACAACGAAAAGCTGCTCCTTCTCCTGGAGAAGCTGGTTCCCGCCCTAGCCGCGGAACGCACCTGCGACTGTGCCTCCGTGCTGGACGAGGCCACCATCAGCCCCCTCGAGCTGGAGGAATCTCCCTGAGAGAAGAAGGATAAGGTGATCCCCAGAAGAGGACTGCGCATCGCCACCTTCCGCGGCATCGACATCTTCCTCCACTGGAGCTGGTTCGTGGTCTTTTTCCTCCTCTTCTGGGTGGTGATGCAGTTCTTTCACGACAACCTGACTTCCGGCACCGCCTCCTACCTTCCGGCGGCTCTGGTGACCACCTTTTTCTTCTTCCTTTCCGTGCTGCTCCACGAGCTGGCCCACTCGCTGGTGGCCAACCGCAACGGAGTTCCCATCAACCGCATCACCCTCTTCGTCTTCGGTGGGGTGGCCCAGATGGGCAGGGAGGTAACTTCTCCGGGAGTGGAGTTCAAGATGGCCGTGGCCGGGCCGCTCTGCTCCTACGCCCTGTGCCTGCTCTTCGGAGCCCTGGCCTACGCGGCCTTCGCCCTGGGACTGGAGAGCATGTCCTTTGGCTTCACCCTCCTGGCGGCGGTCAACTTCGGGCTGGGGACCTTCAACTTGGTTCCCGGATTCCCCCTGGACGGGGGCAGGATACTCCGTTCCCTCCTCTGGCACCACTGGGGAGACCTGGAAAGAAGCACCCGGGCGGCAAGCCGCCTGGGGCAGGGAGTGGGCGCCCTCCTGGTCCTGGGGGGCGCGGGAATGCTCCTCTTGGACATGGTCCACGGCGGATATGACCTCCTCTTCTCCGGAACCTGGTTCATCCTCATCGGGACCTTCCTTATCCAGGCGGCCGCCGGCAGCTACCGGCAGACCCGCCTGCATTCCGCCCTCCAGGGACGCCGGGTGGAAGAAATCCTGCGCCCCGGAACCCCGGCCGCGGACCTCTCCGCCACCCTGGAAGAAGTTTACAGGGTATACCTGGAAAGGGCTCCCGGGACCACCGTCCCCGTACTGGGACAGGGGAAGCTGGTGGGCGAGGTCAGGTTGACCCACCTCAAGAAGGTGCGCCGCGACCTGTGGGGAGAGACGCCGGTGAGCTCGGTGGCCGCCCCGGTGCGGGCAGGAGAGGTCTGTACGCCCGACCTCCCCTTGCTGGAAGCCCTCGCCCTCCTGGAAAAAAGCGGCAGGGAGTTTCTGTGGGTCGTGGAGGAGGGCCGCCTCAAGGGCGTCGTCATCCGCTCGGACGTGCGCCGCCTGGTGGGGGGATAATATAATAATTACACTTAAGACCGCGCGTACGCTCCACATCCCGGCACGGGTCACCGACGGGGAGGGGAGCGGCGGGGAGGGAAGGGTGAAAGGCTTTACGGAGTAGAGGAAGGAGCAGCCCATGAAAACGCGCATCACCGAGCTTTTGGGCATCGAGCATCCCATACTTCTTTCCGGCATGAGCTGGATAAGCGTGCCCAGCATGGTAGCGGCGGTCTCCAACGCCGGAGGCCTGGGCCTTCTGGCCACCGGGGTGCTGGACACGGAGGAGACCAGGAAGGCGGTGAGGGAAATCCGTGAACTCACGGACAAGCCCTTCGGCGCCAACGTGTCCCTGCTCTTCCCCGGCGCGGCCCAGAACGCCCAGGTGCTCCTGGAGGAGAAGGTGCCGGTCATCAACTTTTCCCTGGGCAAGGGAGACTGGATAGTGCAGGCCGCCCACGAGTACGGGGGGAAGGTGCTGGCCACGGTGACCAACCTCCGCCATGCCCGCCGGGCCCAGGAATACGGCTGCGACGCGATCATCGCCACCGGGAACGAGGCGGCCGCCCACGGGGAACAGGTGACCACCTTCTGCTTGGTGCCCAGCCTGGCCTCCAACCTGGACATACCAGTCATCGCCGCCGGTGGAGTGGGCGACGGGCGGGGTCTGGCCGCCGCGCTGGCGCTTGGGGCAGAAGGGGTGGCCATGGGAACCCGCTTCATGACCACCGTGGAGAGCCCCCTGCACGAGAACTACAAGCGTCTCTCCCTGGAGAAGGACGTCTATGACACCCTCTATTCCAAGCGCTTCGACGGGCTGTGGTGCCGGGTACTGGACACCGAAGGGGCGCGCAAGGCCATCAAGCGGGGCCTCAACCCCATCCAGATGCTCAAGGCCATCCCCAACTCCCGGGCCATCGCCCAGATGCTCAAGCTCCCCTACTGGAAGCTCTTCATCGGGGTCCTGGCCTCGGGATGGCAAAACGCCAAGCAGCTGGCCTACATGGCCAACGCCTTCAAGCTCATCCGCATCGCCACTGAGGACGGGGACACGGTCAACGGCGTGCTCCCCGTGGGGCAGGTGACCGGCCTTCTCCACGACATCCCCACGGTCAAGGAAGTCATAGAGCGCACGGTGAGCGAGGCGGAGGAGATCATCCGCCAGCTGGGCACCAAGATCGGCTGAGCCCGGACGGCCGGTGGTAACGCCCTCCCGGGTTTTCGTATTCCCTGGGAAGGGGAGATCGTGCCCCGAGTCTTGCTCACCGTCCTTCCTGCTCGCCCGATATTCCCGGGAGCGGAGGTTACGCCCGGGTCTTGTGCATAAGTTATACATGTTATATAATTCCACCATGGACGTCGGGTTGGTCGAGTACCTGAAAGGAGCCTCCCGGGAGGAGGGAGGCTTCCGGGTGGTGCCTCACGGGGCCATTCGAGAAGCGGCGCGTCGGGCGGGACTCGCGCCCATCGAGGCGGAGATGGCGTGCCTGGAGGCCGGGTTGGTTCCCGCGCGCTACCAGCGGAACATGGGGACTCTGGGCATGCAGGGGCAGCTCCGCCTCCTGCGTTCCTGCGTGGGGGTTTGCGGACTCGGGGGGCTGGGGGGATACGTGGCCGAGCTCCTGGCCCGCTACGGGGTGGGCCGCCTCATCCTGGTCGATGGGGACGCCTTCGAGGAGAACAACCTCAACCGGCAGCTCCTGTGCCGGGAGTCGGACCTCGGCCGACCCAAGGCGGAGAGGGCCGGCGAGCGCGTGCGGGAGGTCAATTCCTCCCTCCAGGTCATCGCCCTTCAGCTCCTGGTAACCACGGAAAACGTGACCGAGGTCTTCTCGGGAGCCGAGGTGGTGGTTGACGCCCTGGACAACGTCCCCTCCCGCCTGGCCCTCGAGGAGGGCTGCGCCCGCCTGGGCGTGCCAATGGTGCACGGCGCCATCGCCGGCCACGCCGGGCAGGTGATGACCGTCTACCCTGGGGACCCCGGCCTGAGGGTACTCTACGGCGACGCCGGCGAGCGGGGTGTGGAGGTGGTGGAGGGGAACCCTCCTACCACCCCCGCCCTGGTGGCCACCCTGCAGGCCCAGGAGGTGGTCAAGGTCATCTGCGGTGGAGAGACCATCCGGCACGGCTTCCTGTTCCTGGATACCTCCACCAATCTATTCCAGTTCATCCCCCTGAAGTAAACGGGACCTCACCGGTGACGGTGCCGGACACCTTAACACCGTGATGGAATCCGCATTTTAACGGCAGCCGAACCGGGAGCCCGATGCCGTCTACGGTTTAGGGTTTCCCGCGGGAGTAGTACGGCGGGCCGACCCGAAGTCCACTCGGCCCGTGTCTCCCCCGGCCCGCGGCCGACCGAGGATCTCGAATTACCGAGAAGAAAGGAGGCGAGAGTTGGAACTGCTTCAGCTGCGGAGCTCGCGCTATTACCTCGTCGCGGCCGCCATAGCCGCCGCCTTATCCGCCCTCATTGTCTTCGCCTACCTGCGCGGGGTGACCGCTCGCGTAGCCCAGGCCGGCCGGCTGGTGGAACTGGTGGTGGCGGCCAGGAACCTGCGGGGCGGGGAGGTCCTCGACTCCTCCTCCCTCCAGCTGGTGCCCTTCCCCGACCGTTACCTCCTGCCGGGGACCTACACCGAGCTCTCCCGGGTATCCGGAAGGCGCCTGGCTCGCCCGGTGCGGCAGGGAGAGCCGATCCTCGAAAGTGCCCTCCTCTCCAGCGAAGGCGAGGAGGCATGCGAGTCTATCACACCCGGCTTCCGCGCCTTTCCCCTCCCCCAGGAAGCGACGAACTTCCCCCTTTCCTCCCTTCCCCCGGAGGGACGGGTGGACATCGTCTTCGTGGAGGGGGATTCCGCCCGCCTGGGCCTGGAGAACGTGAAGGTGCTGGGGATGACCGCTACGGAAAACTCCGCCTCCTCCTGGGAATCCTCATCCGGCTCAACCCCTCTGCCCTCCGGCTGCCTTCTCCTCGAGGTCACCCCCGAGGAGGCCTGCCTGTTGGCCACCGCCCTGAAGGAAGGGCGGGTGGAGGTTCTCCTGCGCTCCCGAGAAGATTGAATTTCGAAGGCTGGTGGAAAAACGATATCTTGCCGGATGAGACCAGGTGTTTCCCGTTTAATAACGGTAGGCAAGGCTAACGTCCACGTTTACTATCGCTTTCTGTCTCTCCCCGGCATAAAGCTCCACCACCTCCACCCTTGCGGAGGGGCGGAGGACCGGGAAGACCTTTCCTCCCGGAGGATCGAGGGGTTGAGGCCGGCATCCACGCCGACCCCATTTTTGAGCGTTCAGCGAATTTCCGGAAGGGCGGGAAAAAGCGCAAGGCGCCGGGCAAAGCGCCGTGACCTTGATGAGCGATTTAATTTCCTCGCTCCGCCCGCCGATAAATCAAGGGCGGAAAGGTGAGGGGGCCTTATGGAAGACGGGAAACACCTGCTCCTGGCGGACGACAACAAGCTGGTGGTCAAGGTCACCGGGTCCATACTGGAGAAGGCCGGTTACCGGGTGGACGTGGCCTGGGACGGAATCG
This sequence comes from Actinomycetota bacterium, assembly GCA_030019255.1. Classification (NCBI taxonomy): domain Bacteria; kingdom Bacillati; phylum Actinomycetota; species Actinomycetota bacterium. The sequence goes on along the minus strand of JASEFK010000004.1, from coordinate 111,106 downwards.
AGGCGGCCATGAAGGCCTTCTCCCTTCTCCCCGACCTCATGATCCTGGACATCGAGATGCCCAAGATCAAGGGCTACCAGGTCTGCCGTCTCCTGAAGGAGGATCCCATGACCTCCTGGATGCCCATCATCATGCTCACCGGCAGGGAACACCAGACCGACATGTTCTGGGGATTGAAGACCGGCGCCGACGCCTACATCACCAAGGGATTCAAGCCCGAACATCTCCTCCGCGAGGTGGAGGCGCTGCTGTCGTCCTCGGAAAAGAACCGGGAAGCCCGGGACCTCGCCCGCCGCCGGCGCAAGGAGGTCAGCGAGGATTACGTTATCAACAAGATAACTGATCTCCTGGACCGCAAGCTCTTCGAGACCACCATCCTGAACGACATCGCCTCCCTCGCCGAATCCATGCAGGACTTCACGGAAACGGTATGTTCTATTTTCCAGATACTGGATAAGCTTTTCAACTACCACGCGGGGGCCCTGCTGCTCTTCGAGGAAAGGGAGCTCTACCTCTACCTCAACCGCCCCGTTACCCCGGACATCCTGGAGAACGTGGTCTCCCAGGCATTGGAGACCGCCACCGGGTACGCCTGGCGGCCCGGGGACGAGCAGTCGGTGGGGCGGACGGTCCTCCTCGAGGACAACCTGGTCACCTTGCCCCCGGAAAAACCCGCGGAATTGTCCTACATCCACATCCCCCTCGTCGCCCACCAGGTGCCCATCGGCCTGCTGCTGCTTGCCGGCCCCCCCACGCCCGCCTTCCGGCGCGACGCCCCCAGCATCCTCAACCTGGTGAGCAACCAGCTGGTGATGATCGTGGACAACTCCCGCCTCTACGAGGGGGCCAAGCGCATGGCCATCACCGACGGCCTGACCCGTATCTACAATCACCGCTTTTTCCAGGAGCTCTTCGAGAAGGAGTACAAGAGGTCCCTGCGCTACAACACCGTCTTCTCCCTCATCATGCTGGACATCGATTTTTTCAAGAAGATAAACGACACCTACGGCCACCTCTTCGGCGACGAGATCCTCAAGGAAACCGCTTCCTTGATCAAGGGGTGCCTGCGAAGCATGGACATCCTGGCCCGCTACGGCGGCGAGGAGTTCGCCATTCTCCTCCCGGAGACGGACCTGGATAGCGCGGTGCAAACCGCGGAACGCATTCGCATGGCGGTGGAAAACCACGAGTTCACGGCCCCCGGAGGAAAGCCGGTGCGGGTCACCGTAAGTCAGGGCGTGACCTCTTTCCCCTCCCCGGACGTGCAGGACCGCTCGGACATCGTCGCCAAGGCCGACGCCGCCCTCTACGAGGCCAAGGAATCCGGTCGCAACCTGGTGCGCTACCGGGAATGAGGACGCACAACCTCGCCGGCGCTTGCCTCCACGTTCGTTCTAACTCCTCCGCCTGGCGCATATTGTCCGGCTATGAAATGCACCACCCCGCTGCCGCTTGCCTCCGTGTTCCTACCATCCTCCCCTTTGAAGCTTCAGCCTTTCTCCCTGAGCCGGACATCTTCCCGGCGGCCTCTTCGCGCTTTGTCACCCCTCCCAGCTATCATGCCCCTGGAGGTGAAGGAGATGGATTACGAACTGATCCGCGAACGCCTCGAGGAGGCCTACCGGAGAGCTCCGGACGCGGAGTCCTTCCTGCGGGAGATCCTCTTCCTGTGGTCGGAATACGGGGTGATGGAGGGCGAGTGGTCCTGCACCCTGGCCAAGGCCGGCTGACCCCCTTCCGCCATGCCGCCGCTTACGGGGGCAGTCTTCAGGAATGGAGCAGCAACCTCCACAGGTTTAGGGCGCTGTCCGCGGCCATCTCCGTGCCCACCCCGCGGCCCCCGGCGTCCGCCCCCACCAGGTAGAGCCCTTCCACCGGCGTTATCTGGGAGGGACGGTTCTTCCCCACCTGGTGCCGGTTCTGGGCCAGCCCGATGACCTCTCCCGTCCATCTCCCGGATATCTCCGCGATGTAGCGGGTGTCCGTCCTTATCTTCCAGACGATATGGTCCTCGATGCCCGGGAAGAGGTCCCGCATGGTGTTCTCGATGCGGTCCAGGATCTCCTCGCATATCTCCGCCGCCCGCTTCCTGTCCTCCAGGCCGGGAGGGGCCAGGGACCCGGCCAGGACCAGCTGGCAGCCGGGAGGCGCCAGGGAGGGGTCGGCGGCGGAGGGCACGGGGACGAACACCGCCGCCTGCCTCTCCGCAAGCCCGGGATCCCGGAAGTCGGGGAAATAGCAGAACAGGTGGGGCTTCACCACCGGGGCATCAAGGGCATACTTCACGCTCACCGCCCCGAAAGAAAGGCGCAGGGAGTCCACCCGGGCCAGGTAGTCGTCGGGAAAGTTGTGCCTCCCGGCCAGGGCCACCGTCTCCTTTATTCCGGTGTTGCTGATAACCAGGTCGGCGGGTATGAACCCTCCAGCCTCCACGCCCCGCACCTTACCCGACTCCACCACGATGCGTTCCACGGGGGTGGAGTATCGCACCTCCCCGCCCATGGACTCCAGGGCCTTCAGGTAGGCCACGGGAACGGCGCGCATCCCTCCCACGGGATAACATAGGTTCTTCTCCTTCACCTGGCTGGAAAAGCACAGTATGAACTCCGCCGCCGAGGCGGCCCTCCGGGAGATGCACATGTACATGCCGGTGAAGCCGTCCAGCAAGCGGTTCAACTGCTCGTCGTCCACGAACCGCGCGCAGTAATCGGAGAAGGAAACCTCGTCCAGTTCCTCGAGCTCACGCGGGGAGCGTTCCCTCGCCAGGTCCTCGAAGAGCGCCCGGGCTCCGGGTCGGTTCTCGGAGAGCACTCCGATCTCCTCGAAGAGTCGCTCCAGTACCTCCTGGTCGTCCATGTCCTGGTAAAGGGTGGCCGTCCGCCCCCCCGCGGTGAACTGCATGGCCGGCTCTAGTGACCGGTAGCTTACCTCCGCCCCCACCAGGTCGGCTATCTCCCCCAGAGGGCCCTTGTCGCCCCGCGAGAGCCAATGAACTCCAGTGTCGTAAGTGAACCCCTCGCGCTCAAAGCTGGCCGCTTTTCCTCCCGGAAAGGAGTTCCTCTCCAGGACCAGCACCTGGGCCCCCTCCCTGGCCAGCAGGGCGGAAACCCCCGAGCCGCCTATGCCTGTCCCGATGACCACCACCTTCTTGCCCGCCAACCCGTCGGACATGAAGCACCTCCCGTTTCCATCCGCCTGCGCTCCGCGGGAAGCGCAGGGTTTTAAAAATAGTAGAAACCCAAGATACCTTTGGGACCGTCGGGCGCGAAGCCGCGACGTTTTCTACTCGGCATCCTGGGTTCCTACCTACGTTCCGGGTGCGCAATAATACAAGCGCTTGGATTCGGTTTTTTCCCGAGCTCAGCCGGAACGCTTTCATATTATCATCGCTTTTCCGGCTGTCAATAGGGTGGGGGGTAATTTCCGGTCCCCGAGAGCGAGATTCCATATAATGGCAAATACGACTTTTTGTCAGTAACATCTTACGCCGGTCCCATTCTGCTATCATTACACCTATACCGCCGCGGCGGGGACAGGAGGAGCAAGGGACGACCGCGCCCCGTGCCGGCGCATACCGGGCACGTGGCGAGCCGGCGGAGGTCTTCCTCGTCCGTCAACCCTCGCGGGTGCGCTTGTGGGAGGGTTTCTCGCCGGGCCCGCCCCGCGGCGGTGAACGGCGGGAGGGCACCCACTGAAACGGTGTCCGGTTCACGACGGCGAATGTCGCGAGGGCCTTCCGGTCGGGGACCCCCGCCATCCGAGGATCGGCGAAGCGAGAGAGGAGGTCGGCAAGGTGGACTGGAAGGTGAAGGGCTGTCTTATCCCCCTGGTCACCCCCTTCGACGAGAGAGGCCGGGTGGACGAGCCGGCGCTGCGCAGGCTGGTCAACTACCTCATCGAGGAACAGGAAGCCGATGCCCTCATACCCTGCGGAACCACCGGCGAATCGCCCACCCTGAGCCACCAGGAGCACATGAGGGTCATCGAGATCGTGTACCAGGAAACGGCGGGCCGAGTACCGGTCATCGCCGGCACCGGGAGCAACAGCACGGAGGAGGCTATCCAGATGACCGTGGCCGCGGAAAAGATCGGCGTGGACGGCAGCCTCCAGGTCAGCCCCTATTACAACCGCCCCAGCCAGGAGGGCATCTACCACCATTTCAAGGCCATCGCTGAAAGCACTTCCCTCCCCCTCATCCTCTACAACATCCCCTTCCGGACCGGCCGTAATGTGGAGGTGGATACCGTACTCCGCCTGGCGGAGCTGGAGAACATCGTGGGCATCAAGGAGGCCTCGGGCGACATCCTGCAGGTCAGCTCCATCATCGAGGAGACCCGCAAGGCGGGCATGGATTTCTCCGTCTACTCCGGCGAAGATGCGGTGACCTTCCTGGTCCTCTGCCTGGGCGGGCAGGGATGCATCGCCGCCGTGGGCCACGTCCTGGGGAAGGAATTCGGGCGCATGTGCCGCCTGGTGTGGGAGGGGAAGTGGGAGGAAGCCCGCGAGATACACTACCGAGTGCTCCCGCTGGTGCGCGCCCTCTTCTGCGAGCCCAACCCCACGGCCATCAAGCAAGCCCTCAACTGGATGGGCGTGGAAGTCGGAGGGGTGAGGCTCCCCCTGAGCGGCATGACGGAGAAGGGGAAGGAGATACTGCGCCGGGCCATGGTGGAACTGGGCAAGGCGGCCCCCGAGGCCTGCGTGTGACGTGCGGCGAAGGTGCGTTATACACTGGAGGGGATAGAAGTCGCTGGCTTGGCGGGAGGTGAACACAATGTGCCGCGAAGGCATCGACCTGGTCACCCTGAAGGTGGCCCTCAAGCACAGCTCGGAGCGTCTGCGGCAGGAGGCCGAACACCTGCGCCAGTGGTCGGCGCTGGCCTCCAACACCTCTTTGGTAGATGTTTCCAAACGAATAGCCGATGCCCTCCAGGAGGTGGGCGCCGCCCAGGAGATGCTCGCCGGCTGCGTCAGGGAGCTGGCCGCCCTCCAGGTGGGCGGGACTCCCAGCGGCGGGGGCTTCACCGTCACCCCCCTCTGATCGGGTCCCGGGCCTAACCCCCCGCCAAAGGTGGGAATATGGAGACCTCGTCCTCCGCTTTGAGCTTGGTCCTTTTGCCCTTCAGGTACCCTATGTTCTGCCCGTTGACCAGCACGATGCACCCGCGCAGGTAGCGGATCACCCCGTCGCCGTAACGTTCCCGCAGCTCCTCGAGCACCTGGCCCACGGTGCGAGCCTGGCTCGGGTACTCCTTCTCCCCCGCCGCCTTGCGCAGGGTGGCGTAGAGTTTTACCAGGGGCATCTCCTCATCCCCGCCCTGACGCGCCCTCCTCTCATCCATGGAGGACGTCGGCCACGTCATTGAGGCCCAGCTCCTCCAGCCGCCGCCGGCTGGGCCTCCCTTTTTCGTCGATGTCCCGGAGGCGGTAGTACTCTTCCAGCATCTCGTCGAAGGCCACCGTCCTCCGCCTTATCTCCTCCGGGTCCTTCCTCTCCAGCTTCTTCCCCCGCGTGGAGAACACGGGCAGCTTGTTGAGGGAGGTCAGGATCTTGTCCATGTTGGGGAAGAGGTACTTTTTCATCAGGCTGGCCGTGGTCTCCTTGACCCGTTCCATCCTGAGCTTCCCCATGGGCACCATGGACATGAACTGGGGGAAGACCGCCAGGTGCAGGTTGGAGGTTATCCCCTCCGGATGGGGCTCGAGGATGCGCCGCGGCAGGCGGTCGTCCTCCCGCGTGGCCCCGCAGAGGTTGCCGATGGCCCGCTTGATGTACCATATGCGGTCCCCCACTTTGGCCAGCTCTTCCACCGTATAATTGAAACCGGTGAGCGCGCGAAGCGCCTCCGCCATCTCCGCCAGCGAACCTCCCGCTGCATTCCAGGCGTACTCGCAGATGACCGCCGAGTTGGCGATGACTCCCTTCTTCTGGGAGGCCACCGTCTGGGCCGCCTTCCCCTTGGCCCGGTAGGGCCAGCTCCTCTTCACCCCCAGCTCGTTATGGTTGAGCAGACCGAGGTCCACGTAGAGGTTGGAATCCGCGCAGTGGCAGGCGCCCCGGATGGAGGTGGCGTAAGTGAGGGCCATGCCCCAGAGAGCCCTCGGGTCGTGCATGGGGCACTCCAGCCCCTTGACGTGGATGGCGAACTCCTCCCCACCGAACTTGCGGGACATGGAGCGCACGCCCTCCGCCATCTCGTCCCCGATGCCCTCGCGGAAGGCGATCCTCCGGATGAGCTCGAGCAGGGTGTCCGGCTGGTTCCAACCCAGCTTGAGACCGCCGGTATCGGACTTTTTTATCAGGCCCGCCTCGAAGGCCTCCGTGGCGTAGGCGATGACTCCCCCGCAGGAGATGACGTCCATCCCGTAGCGGTTGCAGAGCTCGTTGGCCTTGTGGTTGGCCTCCATGCTGTCCATCCTCTGGAGGGTCCCCAGGGCGGCCGCCGCCTCGTACTCCGAGCCCGGCCCCTCCTCCATGCGATAAGGCCCTTCCTTTATCTCCACGATGCGCTTGCAGGCGATGGGGCAGGCGAAGCAGGAATGGGTGCGGGTGAGGATGGTCTCCGCCACCGTGGTCCCGCCCAGCTTTTCCGGTCCTTCCGCCCAGTAGGCCTCCCGCCAGTTCTTCGTCGGCACGTCGCCGATGGCCATGCCGTATTCCATGTGCACATTGGACCCGAAGGCATGCAGCCCCTCGGCCACCATGCTGAACTTGAGCGCCTCGGACATCTTCTCCCGTGCCGCCTTGAATCCCGCCTCGTCGGCCACCGGGAACTTCTTGTTGCCGCGGGCCACCACCGCCTTGAGGCGCTTGTATCCCATCACCGCGCCCATGCCGCAGCGCCCCGCTGTGGAGCCACGGTCGTTCATCACGTTGGCGAATTTTACCAGGTTCTCGCCGGCCGGCCCGATGCATATCACCTGGGCGCGCTTGTCCCCCACCTCTTGCTTGAGGAGCTCCTCCGTCTCGTAGGTGTCCTTGCCCCACAGGTGGGAGGCGTCGCGTATCTCGGCACCCTCGTCGGTCACGTAGAGATAAACGGGTTTCTCGGAGGCTCCCAGGACGATGATGCCGTCATAGCCCGTGCGCTTGAGCTGGGGGGAGAAGTGGCCCCCCATGGAGGCCTCTCCCCATATCCCGGTCAGGGGAGAGCGGGCGCAGATCTCCAGCCGGGAGACCCCGGGATAGTTGGTGCCCGAGAGCGGTCCGTTCATGATCATCAGGGGGTTCTCCGGGGAAAGCGGCTCCGCCTCCCAGCCCCGGTGGTCGAAGAACCACTTGGCGGCCAACCCGCTTCCGCCCAGGAAATCCCGGTAATGCTCCTCCGGAATGACCTCCTCCTCGATGGTCCGCTCCGTGAGATCCACCTTAAGGACCTTGCCCCAGTTACCACCCATCATGAGACACTTCCCTCCTTTTTCCTCCTCCGCCGACTTCGGGAGCACCCGCCGTCCCGTCCGCCGGAAGAGCCGGCCTGTTCAAGAGCGACGGGAATCGAAAGCGTCGGTCGTTTTGCCCCTGACTCTTGCGAGAAACCCTGTCCCGCCAAACGGTTAAGGCCATTATAACAGAAGGAAGGCGAACGACCGGGCGAGAAAGCGGCCGTCCGACTTTCCGAGCCCTGCATCCGCGAGTCCGGGCCCCGGCTTTATCCCTTACGACAAAAGCCTCTCCGAACGGGATGCGGGGCAGTACCCGCGGACCGCGCCCGTAGTCGCTCCGGCGGCAACCGCTCGGCCCGTTCCCGGAGGGCTCTACCACATAGCCGGGACCACCGTGCACGGCGCATCAAGGCGCTTATGCGGCAATTGGAGGGAACCGGAAAGTCGAAAAAACAAATGTCTTGATTATTCATCCGAAAAGGTGTATATATGTAAACCTGAAGGTAGCATCACTTATTAACACCTTCCCGCCCCCGGAGGGGGATCAGGGAAGGACGGTGGATAAGGATGTGACCTCATCCGTGCTCTGGTACCCCTACCGGAGCACCTCCCTCCCTGCTGACCCCGGTTTGCCGGAAACCGGGGTCCTCTATTTTGTGGGCCGAACCGCGGGCAGGAGCCTCTTCCATCAAACTTCCCGTCGGGGGGAGACGGCAGCTGCCCCTTCCAAAGACGCGCTAAAGCGCCCTCCCGACAAGGAAAGGGGGAGGCTTAAGAAAGAGAGAGGCGTAATTTCTTTACCCACCAGAAGGCAAGGCTGGCCCTGCCTACGGGCGGGAGCTGGACTCAGCGCGAGAAAATGCGCCGGATGAGCTGGTCCACGGTGGCCCGTATCCTGGGCAGCTGTTCCCGGTCCGACCCCGAGACCAGGATGGCCACCGTCTGCCCCATGCCCACCAGGGCGTAGGCCACCGTCCGCAGGTCCTGGTAGGGAAATATCTCCCCCTCCTGCACCCCCCACTGCAGGTCCTCCTCCAGCCGCTCCGCGAGCCGCTCGTAGACCTCGTGGAGCTGTTCCTGCAGGCGGTGGTTGCCCACCGTCTCCCCGAGCAGCATGTACAGTAGCTCGCTGTTCTCGAGGTAAAGCCCGAGGAGCTCCTCCCCCTTGGCCTCGATGCGGGTTATGAAATCGCTCCTCCCCTTCCCGCGCAGTTTCTCGTCTATCCTCTGCAGAGTCTCGTCGATGAGGTTCTTGATCACCTCGACCAGCAGGTCCTCCTTGCTTTCGAAATAGAGGTAGAAGGTCCCCTTGGCGATCCCCGTGGCCTGCACGATCTCGTCCACCGTGGTGCCGTGGTAGCCCTTGCCGGCGAAGAGGCGCGCCGCGTTGGCGATGATCTTCCTCCTCCGGTCATCCCCCCTCTCGGCCGCCCCCTCCCGGGAGGGCTCCTCGCGCTTACCCTCCAGCACCCCGAATATCCCCGCCATGTCCCGCATACTCATCCCGTAGCGGGAGCGCAGGTGCTCAAGCATCTGCAGACGCTCCAGGTGGGTCTCGTCGAAACGGCCATCCTTCCCCGGCGGGAACACGAGCCCCTCCCGCAGGTAGCGCTCCAGCCGGTTGCGGGTAACGGCGTTTCCCGTCCGGCTCCGGAAGACCCGCAGGAACTCCTCCGCCTCCCAGCCCGGCGCGGACCGCCTTGCGCCTTCCTTCTTCGTCGCCTGGTTTTTCTTTCGCGCCAAAGCCTTCCTCCTTTGCGGCATACATTTCATAGTATCGGAAAAAACTGGACAGTCAGTCATATATTAGGGTCCGCTCCCCGGGCTGTCAACGGGACCCGACACATCGCGGCTTGAGGTCCGAGCGGAGCTCCGGGACCGAGGGTCAAAAAACGGGATATCCCGGTGCTTGCTTCCCCTGCCACGGGTTGTCCGCCTCGTCCCTGGAGGACCACCCGGAATCATCCGGCAGATCGATAATCGAAAACTTGCAAGAGGAAAGCCGGTGTCAATCCAATTCAATACCGCCAAACATGCGGGATAACCGCGTCTTTCCGTCATTTTCCGGTCACCTTGCCAAAGGCCGTACCGGCCCGGATCCCCTCCTTGCCGCCGATTGCTTCTCCCGTCTCCTCCCCGTGCCCAATGGAAGCCCTCAACTGCCGGCGCGTGGAGCGCCAAGGAGCAGATGCATGCAAGATTCACCACTTGGCAGGCAGAGATCCCGTTCAAGGGATACCTGAAGGGGGGTTCATTTTCCGAAAACATGGCTGCCGAGGAAATGTATCATGGGAAAAGGATGGTAGCTTGGGAGATCCTGCCACCTGCGAGGTACCGGGTTTCGCATGAAGCGGGGCGGGAAAGGAAACCCGGAGCGGTACCGGGCACTTCGTTTCCCGGAAAAGCGGGTTTTGCGGGAAGTAGAGCGGGGTAAACTAATAGGGTAGGGTGTCGGCCGGGCTTCGGAGGGAAATAATGGAAGCTCGAGCCCTGGTGGTGGACGACGATCAATTGTTCCTCCGACTGCTGGAGCTCAACCTGGCCAAGATAGGCATCAAGGTGTACACGGCGCCCAGCGGCCGGGAGGCCCTGCGCCTGGCGGCCGCCGAAAAACCGGACATCATCCTGCTGGACATCATGATGCCCGGCATGGACGGCTACGAGGTCCTCCGGCAGCTCAAGGCCTCCGGCGAGACCAGGGACATCCCCATCATCATGCTCACCGCCAAGAGCGGGATGGAGGACCGGGCAAGATGCCGGGAGATGGGCGCGGAGGCCTACATAACCAAGCCCTTCAAGCTCGAGGAGCTGCGCGAGACGGTCAAGAGGCTGATCTTTCCCGGAGGTAAACCGGGCTGCAACGGCTCCTCCCGGCGGTGAAAAACCTCCCGCGCTGCCGTATGTCAGCCGGAGGGGGTCAGAAGCTTCTGGAAGCGGAGCATCTGCAGGGGCTTGCGCGCCACGCCCCTTATCCTGAAACGCCCCCCGCGCACGGCCTCGACGACCTTCCTCCCCTCCTCGGACCGCAGCCACTCGATGAACTGCCTGCCCTTGCCCGCCTTGGCCAGGCTCAGGAGCACTCCCAGCTCGGTCCCCACGTACACGTCGGTGTCCTCCGCCACGCCGTTGCTCACCGTGACGTCGCTTCCCGCGAAACGCATGGTGGCGGCCAGGTCGGGGTTGTTCAGGTCCTGCAGGGCCAAGGAGAGGTTCAGGCCGTCAGCCAGGGCTTTCTTCTGGGGGTCCTTGAGCAGCCCTTTCATGAGCTCGGCCATCATGGTGCTCAGGGGCCCGGGCTGTTCATCGGCCAGGGTCACCCTTCCCGCGCCCGGGATCGGCCTCTCCAAGTAGGCGCGGGCGGCAAGGACCCCCGCTCCCGCACCCAGCAGGAAAGCCACTTTGCTCCCGCGGCGCCTCCTCTCCCTCCTCCGCTCCCGGTGCCTCTCCCGCCCGACGGACTTCCGCCCCATCTCCCGGGCGACTATCTTGCGCAGCCTTCTCCTGGTCAATTCCTCCTCCTTTCCCGACCGGTTTGGATCCTTTCCCTGCGGCCGTGGAGCTTCTGCCCGTCCCATGCGGTCCGTCGGCGAATACCCATTCCGCCACGGTCCCGCCTTTCAGCGGGCCGACTCCCCCAGCCCGAAGCGGATTCAAGGACAAGCAAACCGGGAGAGTCCGCGTCCTTCTCCCGGCTGGTTGCTGGCGGAAGGGGTGGGATTCGAACCCACGGTGCGGTTTTACCCGCACAATCGCTTAGCAGGCGATCACCTTAGGCCAGCTCGGTCACCCTTCCGCGTGTTGCCCCGGCAGTCGCCCACCTGTGTCCATTATAAGCCATGCGCGTACGGGTAGGAACGCCCCCGTTCCGCCCTTCCTGAAGACGGTCCGATAAGGACTCCCACCCGGCGAAGTGGTACGTGAAGTAGAAAGCCGCGCCGTCGAAAAGGGGCTCAAAGCCTGCCCCTGAGAACGTTCAACCCGAAGATCACCAGGCGGAAAAGGTCCACGATCTCCTCGATGACCCTTTCCTGGGGAGGCGGTGAATCGGAATACACCCAGTCGATCATGAGCTCGTTCACCGCCCCCGCCAGGGCCAGCGACCCCAGGGAATAATCCCTTTCCGGAATCATGCCGCGGCGTGCCATTTCCTTTGCCTTCGCCTCTATGATACCGGCGAAGTCGTGGATGAGCCCCCGCCGGTGCCGCTCCATCTCCGGGCTTATACCCACCGCCTCCACCAGGATGACGCGCACCCGGCGCGGGTCGTCCAGGTAAGAGTGCACGAAGGCGGATATCCCCGCCCTTGCCGTCTCCACGGGGTCCGCGAACTCCTTTCCCAGGGCCTCGAGCACCGCACGCCGGGAGTCCTCGATGAGGGTGTCGAGCAGGTCACGGAAGAACTCCTCCTTACCCGGATACAGCTCGTAGAAGTGGCGGGTGGTCACGTGGGATACCTCGCAGAGCCGCTCTATGGGGGTGCGGTGATAGCCCTCGCTGGAGAAAAGTTCCAGTCCGGCCTCCAGCAGCCGGTTCCTGCGGGCTTCCCTCCGCTTCTCCTGCGTGAGCCCGCCGTATATCCTCCCCTTCCCGGACACCGCTTTTCCGGGCGGACGGCCGAGTCGGTCAGCGCCTTTTCCAGCCATACGTGCTTCTCTTTTCTCGACTTTTTCCAATCGCAACCGAAGCGTCGGGATCCTACGGGAACACGACAAATAAGTTACACCATGCCCCCGGCCGGGACAAACCTTGAGGTCGCCCGAAGGACGACACGTTCAGGTGACGGAGGCAACCCCGATCCCGACAGCAAGCGGGAGGACCCGCGGAGCGGCGGGAGGCCCACGTTTCCTGCCCCGATGATCCCGCCGTGGTGGAACGCCTCCGGTACGGTAAAGCGCCGCAAAGACGAACGCCGGCAGGCTCAAGCGGTGGATGCGGAAAGTTCCCCCCTCATCGAACCCGGCGGAAGGTCGTGGGTCGAAAGGGTATTCCGGGGCGGGGCCCGCAAGCCGTGCCCCTTATCGCCGACTGCCGTTGCGCCCACCGAACCCAACGGGGATAATTAATAAGTCACCTGATGTGGGGCCGTGGAAATTGCTCGGCGGCGGGTGGTCCTGGAAGAATTTCGATCCCGGGGCGGGATGGGAAGCGAAAAGGGGGTGTTTCTCGATGCCGGTGGACTCTGCGACCCACTACGACAATATCACCGACGCCTGGAAGGAATTCATGGGGGACAATTTTCACTTCGGCTACTTCGCCGGGCCGGAAACGGAACTCTCCGAGGCCGCCGAGGCCATGATCGAGAGGATGGCCGAGTGGTGCGACATAACCCCGGACACCCGGGTGCTGGACGTGGGTTGCGGTATAGGCACGCCGGCCTTCCGCCTCCACGAGAGGTACGGGTGCTTCGTGGAGGGCATCAGCACCAGCGAACGGTGCGTGCGCTTGGCCCTGGAGGGAGCCCGGGAGCGGGGATACGACAAGGTGCGTTTCCGGGTGGCCAACGGCATGGACAACGGATATCCCGACCGATCATTCGACCTGGTCTGGATAATGGAGGCCGCCCACACCATGTTTGACAAGCGCAGGCTCTTCACCGAGTGCCATCGCGTCCTCCGCGAGGGAGGTACGCTGATCATGTGCGATATCATGCAACGCAAGCTGCTCTCGCCGCACAAGGGGCTGCTTTTCTTTCTGGTCCACCTGGGAAAATATTACAAGCTACTCAAGGCCTGGGGTCCCGCTCAGCTCCCCACCATGGGCACCTACGCCGACCGCCTGGTGGAGGCGGGCTTCGGGGAAGTGGCCATCCTGGACATCACGGACCGGGTACTTCCTACCCCCAGGCTCTGGAGGGAAAATGCCCTTCGCGCCCTGCAGGAGAAACCGGGCGCGTTCCCCGAGGACAAGGTGAAGGATTTCATCGCCGGGTGCGAGATCCTGGACTCCTTTTTCCGGGACGGTCTCTTCGGGTACGGCATCATCAAGGCCGAGAAACCCGCTTGAGAGGGAAGGTGGAAACTTCCTTCCCCAGGCCCCCGCCCCCACGCGCGGCCGGGGGGCGGAGGGAGACGCCGCATCCTTGTCCGGTGCATCAACTCATGCACGGAACCACTGGCATCCTTTCCCTCGCCCACGACCCGGGAACTTTACCCCACCCTCACGGCGGAGGGAAACCCCACCCGGCCACCAACAACGCAACCCCTCGACATGACTCGCCGGATACCATGGCTTCTTTTCTTGCACACCTAGGGAAGGGGCAACCGCTTAATCGAACCGGGGGCTTCCGCCGCACGGTGGAGGCATGTTCGCCATTCCCCTCCGGGATTGGGTTCGGGTCGTCCCAAGCATCATGCCTCACCAGCGGTGGATCAAGGTCATGCTACGAAAGCGCGGGGTCTCTCAGCCATGCGGGAAGGAACCCCATTCCCGGGCGATGGTCTGCACGGCGATGCGGTTGCTTGGCCCGTCCCCCCGGGCCACGTTGACTCCCACGTTTCCCCCCACCGCCTCAGCGATGGCCGCCACGTCGGCGTGGGTGAACCCCGGGCAGAGGAGAATGGAGTGTATGCCCTCCTCCTCCACCATCTTGCGGCTCTGCTCCAGGGCCTGTTCCTGATTGCTCACCACTACCACGATCAGGCGGTACTTCCCGGTGTCTATCACGCAGCGGTGCTTCTCCGGATCCGCGTCCGGAGCGTGAGCGATGAATCCGGCCACGAAAGCCATCCTTCCACCTCCTTCCATCCGAGGGACCGGCGCCGTCCCCTCATGCCGCCCATTCGGAGAAGATGCGCACCGCCTCCACGGCGTCGCGTCCCAGGGCATCCACCCCGTAGCGCTCCACCATCTCCGGGGTGGTGCAGGCGCCTCCGATGGCCACCTTCACGCCGTCCCGCAGGCCTGCACGCCGCAGCGCCTCCACCACCTCGCCTATGGAGCCGGTCATGGTGGTCAGCAGCACGGAGAGGCCCACGGCGAAGGCCGACTCCGACCTCGCCGCCTCCACCACCCTCTCCGCCGGGACGTCCACGCCCAGGTCGACCACCCGGAAACCGGCGCTTTTGAGCATGGTTCCTACCAGGTTCTTCCCGATGTCGTGGATGTCACCTTTCACGGTGCACAGGACCACCGTTCCCTTCTTTCCAGTATCCCCCACCTCCAGGTGGGGCTCCAGCATCTTCAGGCCCTCCTTCATCTCCTCCCCGGCCAGGACCAGGTCGGCCAGGTAGTATTCGCCGGCCTCGAAGCGCCTCCCGACCTCCACCATGCCCTCGCTCATGGCCCTCAGGATATCCCCGGCCTTCTCGCCCGCTCGCAGCGCCTCCTCAACCATGGCGGCGATATCCGCGTCCGGGTCCAGTTCTGCCAGGGCTCTGGAAACTCCTTCCAGGTGCTCTCCCATGCGCGCCTCCTTCCGATGTTTTCCTCTCCGGGGTTATTCCGGCTCCCGCCAAGCTACCTCCGGCCTCCCGGGTCCAAGCCAGGCGCCCACCACGTACAACCATTTTATTACACCCGTCCCGAAACTGGACCAAAAGACGCTCATGCCTCCCTTTCCACGACGAAAACACAATCGGGCCCCCCGGTGGCCGCGCAACGCGTTTCGCGTGCTCCGTATCTCTCCCCCGCGATAAAGCTCACGAAGGCGGCCAGGGACCCCGCCATGGCGTAGCAAACCGGCTCCGCGGAAGGCCGTATCCATTCCGACTCCACAGATCCGTGCACCGTCACCCTGGTCGGAACGGGAGTGGAATCGAATTCAGGGCTTCCCCATCCCGATTCGCTGAAGAGCAACCTGAGCAGCATGGATTCAAGCTCTCCGTACAGGCGCGCCAGGGAGGGATCGCTTTCCAGGAGCGCCGGATCAACGGGCTCGCGAAAAAGGGGGGCACAGAAAGCCGGGAAAATTTCATCGAGATCCAGGTTCTTCAATTGCTCCTCCATGACCCGGAAATGCATGTCGTACATAATCCTCTGCGCTTCTTCCTTCCCCAGCAGCTCCTTTAGGTTCCGGTAGACCACCTCCAGGAACTCCGATCCCACGATCTGCCTGTCGACGCCGGCGAAGCCTATCTCTCCCCTACCCGTATCCACCCGGGATGATTCCAGTATTCTCCCGCCCATGAAGATTTTCGTGGAAATGGGCAGGGCTCTCTTCAGCGCCGGGATTCCGTACGCCAGGTTAAACACCGCGCGGCACAACAAGGGATGATTTCTCGCGAACTCGATGAAACCAAGGTATTTAAGCGCTTTTTCACGTGAGATGCCCGCTTTCATTTCCGCCTCCTTCGCACCTTACGATCCCGCTTGCCCGCAGCCACATCTGCATCAGGGCGTGCTCTCCTCGCTCAGCTCGAAGACGCAACGCGGAGCTCCCATGGCGGCGCATTGAACCTCCCTGGCACGGAAGTTCCTTCCAAGCATGTAACTAATGGCGCCCTCCATCATGCCGCAACTCGCGGCGCAAACCGGCCTGTCGGAACGTCCCGCGAGCCTGGCAGAAAGGGAGTTGGTGATGGTGATCCGGATGGGATCCGCCGCGAGATCCACCTCGATACGGCCGTAGCCGCCCTCGTCATGTATAAAGCGGTTGGTGAGGTGCAACCCCTTGGTCACCAGGCGGAGCAGGTGGGGATCCGACCTTATGGCCTCCAGGGCGGAGGAATCACCCATGAAGGAGAGAAACCGCCTCGGGAACCAGCGGCCCTCCGTGCCGAATTTCACCTCCATGTATACCGACTCCCGGGCGATTCTCCTGATGACCTCCTCCGCCTTTTCCTCTCCGACCTTCTGCACCAGGGTCTCCCGCATGATGGTGGTCATGCATGACGGGTAGAAGGTCTCCTTGACACCTCCGAAATCGACCACCCCGTTGGAGGCATCGATGACGTGGCAGTCGAAGGCGGAGGCCCCCATGAATCCCCTTATTCCCACCCAGAGGTATCTCCGAAGCAAGGGCGCATTGGCGATGGGCCGAAGAAGGCTTCTCACCAGGCGGGGATGCCGGTCCAGGAAATCCGTCAACTTGAGAGCCATCTTTACCTGGTACGGGGAAAGCTTGCCTATCATGACCTCTCCTTCCCTCCATCCGTACGGGTCGTCGATCCCTTTCGTAATTCACCCGCTTCACCGCGTCTCCGTCCCGCCGGGAACGTCCTCCACCGCGTCTCCTCGGCGATCTTTTCCCGGCGACAGGCCTCCCGCGAATCCCGTCACCCCCTTCTTCGGGCTCGCCCGGAAACAGGAGTATGCAAGGGTGAAAGGGGTTCGCGCCTCCCTTGAAGCCTCTCACACCCATTTCAGGACCACGGCGAAAACGATAAACGCCGGTATCAGCACGGCGTAGATGACACCTACCGCCTTGCACCTGTCCCTGAAGGAAATACCGGAATCCTGGAAACGGATGAGTCCATACCAGGCAAGGGTGTAGAACACCAATATCTGCGGCAGCGCATACGGCCACTTGAACCACCACCATTGCCAGACTAGGAGTCCCGCCCGGTTGAGCAGCGCCTCGGTACACATGCTCAGGAAACCGAAGGTCGCGGCGAAGAGGGGGCGGTTGGGGATACCCAAGATCTTCAATTCGCGATCTTCCGGCAACACCCTGGCGGCGGCCGCCCAGATAATGGAGAAGCACAGGATTATCTCGATGTTGATGCCCACGAAGATCAGGTAAGAGGATTCGCCCGCCGCCATCCACAGCGCCGCCCTCCCCGTCCAGTGCAGGATGAGCGCGTTGAGCATCTCCAGCAGCAGGCCGCATCCCGCGAAGGCGAGGCAGGTGAACAAGGTGTTGTAATTCTTCTCCTGGATCTCCCGGGCATAAACGTAGAGCAGGACGGCGACCAGGGGCAGGATGGACCACTGTAAATTGGAGATGTTTCTCACTTGCTCCAGGGCCTGTTCGGCTTCCCGGGTATAAGGGATTATATTAGGAACGAACATGTGGACCTCCTTTCCGTAGATGCCCCCTCGCGACGGCCATTACCACCGCGGCGTACTCGACTTGCGTGTCCGCACCTAAGAGCTTCTCTGTAGACGTCCGCTCACGATGGCCATGATGGTAAACCCAAGGCCTGACGTTTCCATGCCTGAAGCCAGAATTCCCCTATAATCACATGCGGCACACGATCCTCGCCCGCAGGGCGGCACCACCCCGAGCCGGGGCCTAAAGCCCTTCGAATTCCGTGCGGGCTATGATGTCGTCCTGCAGCGCCCGGGGAAGCTCCACGAAGCGGGCGGAGTACCCCGAAACCTTGACCGTGAGGTCCGGGTATTTCTCGGGGTGCACCTGGGCGTCCCGCAGGGTGGCCGCGTCCACCGGGTTCAGCTGCACATGCCTGCCTTTCATCGCGAAGTAGGCTTCGACCAGGGAAGCTAGTTTCTCCACGTTCTCGCCGGTCCTCAGGGCGAGGGGGTTGACCCGGACGTTGAGGGCCGTGCCGTCGCTGTAATTAGCGTCTCCCGCCACCGCCGCCGACTTGAGGACCGCCGTGAGCCCGGTCCTCTCCATCCCGTTGGTCGGGGACATGCTGTTGGAGACCGGCTCCAGGGCCCGCCGCCCGTCCGGGGTGGCCACGCAGAAATAACCCTCCACCAGCTGGGTGGCGGAGGAGACACAGCTGCATCGGTAGGGATCCCCGCGGAAACTGCGGTATTTCTTCGCCTCCTCGGTGAATACGCGGGATATCCATGCCGCTATCTCATCGGCCCGGGGGTCATCGTTCCCGTACTTGGGCGCCTTGCGCAACAGGGTCTGCCGCAGGGACTCGTGGCCCCGGAAGTCATTGTCCAGGGCCCGGAGCAGCTCGTCCATGGTTACTATCTTCTCGTCAAAAACGGCCCACTTGACGGCGGCCAGGGAATCGGCCGCCGTTCCCAGTCCCTGGATGTTTATGCAACCGTGGTTGTAACGGGCTCCCCCGCAGGTGGCGTCCATCCCCGACTCCAGGCATCCCTCGATGGTTGAGGAGAGGAGGGGATTGGGGAAGGAGTCAGCGAACACACGGTCGGAGGACTCCTTCATGCGTGCCGCCTTCTCCATCACGAAGGACAGCTGCCTCGCGAAGGCCTCCTTCACCTCCTCGAAGGACCGAAAGCTGCGCGGGTCCGGCGTCGGAACGCCTATGCGGCGTGACCCGGTCACCTTCCTCCTCCCGCCGTTCAGGGCCATCTCCACTACCCCGGCCAGCCAGAACCCGTTAAGGGCGGTGGGGGAATAGCTGTCCCCCGTGCCGTGAGGCTCCACGCATCCCACGATGCTGTAGTTCCGGGCATCCTCCAGGGCGTAGCCGTCGGCCACCAGGTCCCGGATGATAACCTCGTCGTTGAGGAGGGATATCCCGGCGGTGCGACGGTTCACGGCGCAGGCCCGCACCAGGAAGTCCCTGGGGGTATGGCGGGATATCCTCACCGAGAGGCCGTTGCCCACTCCTCCCAGGTTCTCGAAGGCCTCCAGGAACAGGTAGGAAAGCTCATTGGTGGCGTCCCGGCCTTCCCTGTCCAGTCCACCAATGGTCACGTTGTTGGGGCCAAAGAACCTGTTGCGCGATATCTTTATAAGGTACTCCTCCAGGGCCTCCAGAGCCTGCTCCCTGGTTATCCTCCCCGTCTCCAGGTCCCGGCGGTAATAGGGGTAGAGATACTGGTCCACCCTTCCTGCGGAGAAAACGTTGTCGAAACCGTAGCTGATGATTAGGGCCACGTGGGTCAGGTACAGGCTTTGCAGGGCCTCCATGAAATCCCGCGGCGGTTTCATGGGAACCCGGTGGCATCTCTCCGCTATTTTCAGGAGATCCTCTCGCCTGGCAGCATCCTCCTCGCCCTCCGCCAGGCGTTCGGCGAGGTCAGCGTAGCGCCCGGCAAACTCTCCCATGGCCTCCGCGGCCACCACCACCGACTCCAGGAAGTCGCGCCGGCGATGGTGATCCGGGTCCGCCTCGTCCAGGCGCGAGAGACCTTCCCGGGCCCTCTTGGCGATGCCCTCGAAGCCAAGCTCCAGGACGCGGTGGAAGCCGGGAATCAGGTGACCCTGCATGGCGCCGCTGAACCACAGGAAATAGGGAAACCACTCGTTCATGAAGGCCAGGATGCGCGCGGGCAAGCGCACCGCCCCCCGGAAGGTAGACATCCCCAGGGCGGTGCGCGCCTCCCCCCAGGCGGCTTTGAGGCGCCGCACCCTCTCCCGGAACGCCGGGCGGGACCTGCGTGCTTCCTCTCTTTGCGTTCCCACCCCTCCCTCCATGTCTCCCCGGGCCACGGAAGCGATGCCCTTAAGTTTCTGCCAACCCCCGAAGGCACGGTAAGCCCGAAGCATGTCCAGGGGGTTCTTCAGGGGCAGCGCCAGAGGACGGTAGAGACCCTCGTTCCTCCAGGCCTCCATCTTCCTCTCCTGGGCCGTCCTCTTCCTCCAGAAGGGTAGGATGTCCCTGTCCAGCTCCTCCCTGCATCCCTCCAGGGCGCGGATGAACTCCCTCTGAGTGGGGGGATTCATGGCGATGTACAGTGGTAGGAGGGATATGGCGTTGGCTGCGCCCTCGAAGTTGTACCTCTCGATGGGGATGATATCGGTCATCAGGCTGGCGCCCTTGGTGCCCACCAGGAGGTCGTGTTCCCCGATGGTCACGTCAACGGTGCGCAGGGTCTCGCGCAGGGCCAGGGCGGCGCGGAGGCAGGGATTCCTTTCCCCTTCCTCCCCCATTTCCTTCCAAACCCTGGTGTAGGCACGGATGCGTGCCAGGTCGATATGCAGAGGACTGGCCAGCGCCTCCTCCTTGAGACGCCTTATCCTCTCGGAAAGCACAGCGGGGTGGCTTTCCAACCACAGGGAACCCATGGACGCAACCCCCTTTCCTTCTTCGAGCCCGGCTTACCGGTCCGACTTCACCGTCGGTGGGCGGCATGTCTTCACTTGCCCGCATACGCCTGGGTCGACGAGCGCCGTTCCCGGGATTCCCGTTAATTACACGATTTTCGACCTCGGGCCCGGGTTCACGGGTCATTTTTTTCCGCCCGAACCCACGGTGCGTCTACGCGCCCTGGTCGTCCAGGATGCGCCGCCCCAGGAACGGTCAAATCTAACCCACCGCCCAGCGGAACATTTATCGAATACATTCGCCGAATACATTCTGCATTATGATAAAGGCAGACAGTGTTGTCAATGATTCACCCCCGGAGGAGATAACGCCGCGAAGGTCGGGGGGTGGAGAAGGAGGCCGGGACGTGGAAAGAGCCAATCGGAGGAAGAAACAGGCGGAAGAATCGCGTCGCAGGATCCTGGAGACGGCCGTCCGCCTCTTCGACGAGCGGGGTTACGACAAGGTGACCATCGCCGATATCTGCCGCGAGGCGGGTTTTTCGGTGGGCGCCTTCTACCACTATTTCCGGTCCAAGGACCAGATCCTCCTGGAGAGGTACCTCCCCTTCGCCAGGCAAGTGGACTCATTCTACCAGGCCCTCAACCACCGGGCCCGGGAGGAGGGTCGCAGCGCCCTGGAAAGGCTGTCCCGCTACGCCGACCTCTTTTTCAAGTACATCGAGGAGGCGGGCCCTGAGGCGCTGAAGACGGCCTTCGCCACCCAGATCGAGCCCGGCTTCAAGTACTCCCTGGCCACCGCGGACATGTTCCGGCCCCACCAGGAACTGGAAAGGATGATCGCCGAGGGCCAGGAGGCGGGAGAGATAAGGACGGACCTGGGCGCGGAGGAGCTGGCCCGCGTTCTCTACCGCGGCATGGTGGGCACCCTCTTCGCCTGGTGCCTGGTGGACGGCTCCTACTCCCTGCGGGAAGCGGGACGGCAATGCATCCGCCTGGCCATGGAAGGGATGGCGGGCGGGCCGGGGAAGGCGAGGGACGGCAGGAAGGCCCGGCGCATAAGGTCTTCGAGGGATTGAAACCTCGCCCGCAAGGCGTGAATCGACCAAGGGAGGAACATGCCCGTCCCGCTTCGACCCGCTTCACGAAGCCTTCCCCGCGGAAGGGGAAAGTTCCCTCATTTCCACCACGCGATCGGCCACCACCCTGAGAAGGGAGGCATCGTGGCTTATGGCCAGCACTCCGAGGCCGCTCTCCTTCACCTTCCCCAGTATGACCTTCCATATCTGGGCCTGCGTGACGGCGTCCAGCATGGTGGTTATCTCGTCGGCGATGAG
>JASEFK010000004.1:0-89558 GCA_030019255.1 Actinomycetota bacterium | reverse complement strand
GCAGCTCCCCTCCCGACAGCTCGTTGGGCCAGCGGTTTAACCAGGAGCGGTCAATGCCGAGGAGCTCGAGGGTTTCCTCGTCCACGTCCCACGCTTCTTTAAGGGTGTCGCGCATGCGCCACCTCGGGTTGACCGCCCTCTCCGGATGCTGGTGCACGAGCTGTACCGGGCTGTAGCCTCCCTGAGGCAGGGGGGCTCCGTTCAGCACCACGACACCCTCCTGGGGCCTCAGATATCCGGCCATGATGCGGGCAAAGGTGGTCTTTCCCGTACCGCTCTTCCCCTGCAGGCCCACCACCTCGCCGGGTCGGACGGCCAGCGAGGCTCCCCGCAACACCCACTCGCCGCGCCGGTAATAAAAAGAGACGCCCCTGGCCTCAAGAGGCATGGTGACACCTCGCCCATCCGTCCCTCAGATATCGTTTCGCCGGCCTGGAGGCGAAACACTCGCCGGTGGCCATGTCGCACCGGGGTGCGTAGAGGCAACCCGCGGGGAGCTCATCCGGTGAAGGCTGGTTTCCGGCCACGGCGTGGAACCCGTTCCCGGGCAGCGCCTTCCACAAGGCTCTGGTATAGGGGTGGCGCAGGGCACTCCCGTCGCCCTTGAACTCCCGGGCCCGGGCCTCCTCCAGGGTGGTCCCCGCATAAAAGACGGCCACGCGGTCGCAGAACCGCAGCGCCTGCTCCAGATCGTGGGTGATGAGCATCACCGCCCGCCCCTCGTCGGCCAGCTCTCTCAGGTGCCCCAGGGCCTCCCTAATGGCGCCCTCGTCCATCCCCGGCGTCGGCTCGTCCGCGACGATCAGCCGCGCGCCTCCCACCGTGGCGGAGGCTACCAGCACACGCCTCGCCATGCCTCCGGAAAGCTGAAAAGGGAATTTCCTCTCCGTCCCCTCGGGCAGCCGATACCTCTCGAACGCTTTTTTTACCGCTTCCACCCTTTCTTTCCTTCCCCTCCCAACCGGGATCTGGGCGCCGACGCGCATCAGGGGGTTTAGAAACTGCACCGATTGGGGCATGAAGGTTATCTCCCTTCCCCTTAGCTTCTCCAGCCTTTCCGGCGTCAGCGGCCGGCCCTCGTACAGTATCTCGCCGCGCACGCGGGCGTTGGTGGGAAGAATTCCCAGGAGGGCATGGGCGAGAAGGCTTTTTCCGGAGCCACTCTCCCCCACCACCGCCACCACCTCGCCCGGGTCGATCGCCAGGTCCAGCTCCACGATGGGGGTGACCATCCTTTGTCGCAAACCCTTGGAGTACTGGACAAAGGATATGGAGAGCTCCCTCACCTCCAGAAGGGCTCCCCGTCCCTCCGATCCCTTGACTCCGTAGGGGCTCGACTTCGGTTCCCTGCCCATATCCAACATAACCGGCGGACGTGTCCTTTCCAGGAGCCCGGGCTGCATCTCAATCCTTTCCATGTCCTCGTTCATCGATGTGCTCCTTTCCTCGCGCCACCATCCCCCCAATCGTTGGTTTTTACCGCTCCTGAATGCCGCAAACTGTCATCATCAATATCGAGCCTTAGTCCCATTTATTCGTGAGCGGTATAGGGGTTGAGTAGGGCACGCAGATTATCGCCCAAGGCGAAGATCACCCCTACCAGGAACACCAGCGCCAGCCCAGGCATGAGGGCAAGCCACCATTTCCCGGCCGAGAGGTAACGCATGGCCTCGGACAGGATGATGCCGACGGCCGGCCGGGAGGGTTCAAGTCCGAACCCCAGGAAGGTGATGGAAGCCTCGTGCAGAATGGCGTGGGGCACGAGCAGCACGAATCCCACGATGAGCAGGGGAACCAGGTGGGGAAGATAGTGCTTGCGGGCCACCCACCACCGCGAACGGCCGAAATGCGAGGCGGCCTGAATATAATCCGCCGTTCGCAACTGCATGACCTCCGCGCGCACCACGCGGGCCAGACTCGGCCAGTGCGTCAGGGCCACCCCTATCACCACGGCGTCGACTCCGCCCCCGAGGACGAAAGCGATGAGGATGAGGAACACCAGGTGGGGGAGGCCCAGGAAGAAATCGACCATCCAGGAGACGACGGCATCGGCCGCCTTAAACCCCGACGCGGCCAGGATCCCGAGCAGCAGGGCGATGACCACGCTGATTCCCGAAGCCAGTACCCCGATGCCCAGGCTCAACCTCAGCCCCTTGATCGTGCGCACCAACATGTCCCTTCCCAACCAGTCGGTCCCAAAGGGATGGGAAAGGGAAGGAGGGATATCGCGGGCTTCCAGGTTGGTGACCAGCCGTTGGTCGCCCATCATGTAGCTGGAAACTATTACCATGAGGATCATGCCGGCCAGCAGGGCGGTGCCCGCGAGCACGCGCTGCCTCCGGTTCAACGAAGGCCACCTTGCGGCGGGCACGGCCAGGGCGATCCGGCCCTCCTCGCCTACTACCCGCCTCCAACCGGGGCGACGGAATAAGCCCCTCGCGCCGTATTCCCGACTCCGGAATCTCCTACTCCGCGTGTCCATAAGATATTTCCCTGTGGTTCCCTTCCCTCAACGACCTCATCCTGGGGTCTATCAACAGGTAAACGGCGTCCGCCGTCAGGTTGCCGAAGAAAACGAAGAGGGCGCCGAAGATGACCGTTCCCAGGAGCAGCGGCACGTCTCCGCGCAGCGCGGACTGCACCGTCGCCTGGCCCAGCCCTGGGTAGGTAAAGACCGTCTCCACCAGGACCGAACCGCCGAAGAGCTCGGAAAAGGAAGCGAAGAGCAGGGTGACGGCCGGAAGGGACACGTTACGCGGGATGTGCCGGAGGATGATGGACCTTTCGGATTCTCCCTTGGCGCGGGCGAAGAGCACGTATTCGCTCTTCAGGGCCTCCACCACCTTCTGGCGCGTGAACAGCGTTATGTTCGCCACCCCTACCATGCTGAGGGTGAGGGCGGGAAGCACCAGGTGGTGCAGGCGCTCGAGAACGGAGACCTTGGAGGCTTCCACGCCCGCCGGCACCGCCAGTCCGATGGGAGTCCAGCGGAGCCATACCGAGAAGACGATGATCATCAAGATCCCCAACCAGAAGGCCGGCGTGGAGGCGATGGCAAGGCAGTACCATCGTATGGCCCTGTCCACCAGGCCCCCGCTCCGTGCCCCCGCCAGCAGGCCCAGGAAAATACCGATGATCCCGGACAGAAACCAGGCCGTGAACATGAGCAGCAGCGAGGCCTTGAAGCGTTCTCCCACCACCGCGAGCACGGGCCGGCGATAGATCATGGAGGTACCGAAGTCCCCGTGCAGGATGGAGGAAAACCAGCGCGCCATGCGCGTGGGCATGGGGTCGTTAAGCCCCCAGTACTCCTCGATCCGTTGTCTCTGCTCGGGGCTCACCAGGTTCATGTCCGCACCCACGTAGGCGCTGACGGGATCTATGGGAGAACGGCTGACCAGGAAGAAGGAAAAGAGCACCAGCGCCACCAGAAGGGTCAGGAGGCGCAGGGCACGGCCCGCGAAGACGAGAAGGCCCTTCTCATCTACTTTCCTTTCCGCGCCGCCGGGCGGCGGGTGAGCCCGCCCGCGTGGAGCGGGCGGGCTCGAGCCGACCAACCCTAAGGCCCTTCATTCCTAATCCTTCCATTTCCAATCCACTATGTTCGCGGTGATGGGCCAGCCGTGACCGTGGGGCTCGATGCGGTTCTTTCCGGTATCCAGTCTCTCGTTCACGAAGTAGCAATGGTCGATGTTCACCAGCCAGGCCCAGGGGGCGTCGCCCCGCGCCGAGAGACCTGTCTCCCCGTCCCACTGCGCCTTCTTCCAGTAATCCAGGGACTCCTCCTCGCCGGACGCGGCAAGGGCCTGGTCCATGTAAACATCTACCTTGGGGTTATGGTAGAAATTGGCATTGTACCATTCCCTACCCCGGTTCTTGCCGTGATACACGTTGTACATCTCCATGGGAGTATGGCTTCCCCACCCGAAGAGAACGGCGTTGGAGTGCATCAGGCGCTTGATATCGTCCCAGCTTTTCCCCTCCACCTTTATATCTATGCCGATTGGCCTGATCATGTCCGCCACCGCCATGGCCAGCGACTGCCTGGTCTGGTCGGAGGAGGGATAGACCAGGGTGAAGCTCGCCTTCAACCCCCCTTTCTCCACGATGCCGTCGCCGTCGACGTCCTTCCATCCCCCCTCCTCGAGGATTCTTTTGGCCTTCTCGGGGTCCGCGTCCTCGATCACCGTCTCCGGGTTCCACCAGGGAAGTCCGTCGCAGATGGTGTAGGCCGGGGTACCGTAGCCCTTGAGCACCCCCTCCACCAGCGCCCGGCGGTCCACGGCCACGTTGATGGCCTTACGAATGGCGACATCGCTGGTCACGTCGTTGCCCACCGGGTTGCCCTCCTCGTCGGTGGACCCGGAAGGCACGAAGGGAAAGCAGATACCCCGGTTATCCACGCTTCTCACGTTGAGGAGTCTCATCCCGGGGACTCGGTTGCCGGCCAGGGTGTGGGGAACGGCGGCGATGTCCACCTCCCCAGCCTGGGCCGCGGCGAAGGCGGCGTCCTCCTGGAGAAAGAGGAAGGTGATCCTCTTGAAATACGGCTTTTTCCCATAATAGTAGGGGTTGGCCTCCACGATCATCTGCTGCCCCCGGTCCCACTGCACCAGCTTGTAGGGCCCGGAGCCGATGGGGTTATAGGCGTAGTCCTCGCCGTGCGCGTGCTTGGGGACGATGCCCAAGGTGGCCAGCAGGTTGACGAAGGTGGACATGGGCTGCTTGAGGGTGAAGGACACCGTGTAGTCGTCCAGCGCCTGCACTTTCTCGAGAACCGTGAGGTCCACCACGGAGCCGCTCTTGGCGGCGGTCTCGAAGGTATAGACCACGTCCTCCGCGGTCAGCGGCTCGCCGTCTGAGAACTTGACATCCTTGCGGATGCTCACCGTATAGGTCAGCCCGTCCTCGCTCACCTCGTACGCTGTGGCCAGGTCGTTGACGATGTTGAGGTCGTCGTCCCGGGTGAGCAGGGTGCTCTGGAAGAGGGGCGAGCCGTAGCGTCCCCATCCGGTAGTGGGGTCATAGCCCTCCGCACGTTCACCGCCCAGGGCGACCACCAGTTCATCGCGCTCCTCCGTCCCCCCAGTGGTTTCCCTGCCTCCGCAACCGGCGAGTAAGGGAACCAGCAGCGCGACCACCGCGATTGCGGCAACCCATTTTCTATAAGACGAGCGCCTTTCGTTATCCCGCTTCCCTCTCACCATGCCTGGTCCTCCTTTTCCGCCTTGTAACCCGTCGGGCGCTCCCTGGACCTCATCCCGGAAGGCGCCCGCTTTCCCTCCAATAAAGAAGCGCCGCCGGCTCTCCCCTTCCGGGGAGTGACCGCCTTCGCGGCGCTCGTTTCTTTTCTATATCTCACCAACCCGTGTTCCCGCCGGCTCCCGTAGTCACGCTTTCGGCCGGCGGAACAAAAAGCCGCGAAGCCCTTCCGGCCTTCGCGGCCTTCTCTTCCTCAAAGTCTCTACCGCTCTTCCTTCGGCGCGGTTACCCGCCCCGTCCGACCTTCACGATCGGCCAAACACTGGAAATATTATATTTCACTTCACCCGCCGGTCAACACCGTGTCCTGGTTCACTACACCGCGGAGGCGTGGCGACACGACTTCCGCATCCTGCGTTGAGGAACCGCTCCATTCCTCCTGTGCGTTCATGTCGGTTTTGGCGGGAACGACAAGGCGATCTCTCGATCCTTTTCAGCCTCGAAGGCGCCTTTCCTCCTCCATCATGCCTCGAGCCGGCTCCAGGCCTGTCGCGCGACCTTGCCTATCCCACGGGGACGGGAAGCCCCGCCTGAGGCCACAGCTCCCCCGAAAGGCGAAGAATACCCCACTTCCTGGGCCTTCGCCGTCCACGGCGTGGAAAACGATTCCGACGGCGAGTCCGGGCGCTCACTCCGGCCAGACGTCGAGTTCTTGCCGGAAGCGGCTGAAATCGTAGGCCGGCTTCCCCGCCCCGCGGTCGCGTTCCGCCCGGTTCTCGTAATCCTTGGGGAGCCGGTCCACCAGCCTTCGCCCTTCGTCCGTCTTCGCCGCTTCCCGCGGAGTCCTGCCTCCCAGGTAGGGGAGGGGTTCGTCCAGCCAGTTCCCGTAGGTCCGCTCGAAAATTTCCGCATAGGCTTTTTCCAGGACCTCCGGGGGAAGCGACCCTTCCGCCTGTGATAAACGAGGTCCCTCGGCATCCGGCATGGCGTTCCGGCCTCGCCAGGCCTTTCCCAGCAGGGCCTCCTGGTCCTCGATGCTGTCCGCCCGGTGGACGGCCACGCCGTCGAGTACCGTCAGCAACTCACGCTTCCCGACCTCCAGCCTGGGCAGGGATTGGGTCCGGAAGACAAGTCTTTTCCCCCGCAGCTCCAGGAATCCCAAGCACCTCATGACGTTACCCCGCTTCGCCTCCGCGTGCACCTGATCCTCGGCCATTTCCTTGGGGCTGGCGGAAAAGGTCCTCGCCCCGTCCTGCGGGCCGACATGGTCTCCCCGGCGCAGTTCGTCCTCCAGCTCGCGACTGAGGAACCAGGAAAAGCTGCGTATGCCCTTTTTCGTCCCCTCGTCCTGAATGTAGGGATGGGCGGCCAGGCGGCGCGCCGCCTCCTCGGCATCGCTGATGTCGAAAGTTGCGGTGCACAGCGTGAACTCGTCCCCCTCCGGGGTGATGCCCAGGGGCCTCGGCTCGGTCAGATAAAGGTGCATCACCTGCTGGAAGAGTAGGTGCCCGCGGGTCTGGAGGAATTCGTCCATGTCCCTCACCCGCCCCTCCCTCTGGTGTTCACCACAGGAGCGTTCAACGAAGGCCTCCAACTTCTCGAGATAATGGCGGGGCACCGGCAAGGTGAGACCCATCATCTCGTGATGGTCTCCCACCCGACCGACGCGCGTCACCAACAGGTCCCACTTGACCAGTAGCCGGCTGGCCGTCCTCTCCCGAACCCTCACGTCCTCCCCGCGGAACATGTCCCGCAGGAGCAGCTCGCTCCCCGGAACGACCTCCCGCACCTCGAACACCGAGAAACGCGAGGAAGCGAGGCCCTGCAGGAGGGCCTTCAGGGAAGGCTCCAGCTCCCGGCCCTCGGCCTCCAGCATCTCCTGGACCACCGCCTTGCCGCTCCTCTTCAGGGGCCTCGAGAGTAGGAACCACTCCTCGAAGAAATCCTCCTCGCTCACCCCCGCGTAAACGGCCTCCTCGTCGAACCAGGACCTTCCCAGGGGTTCGAGGAACTCCTGGAGGGCGGCCATCCTCTCGGCCTGGATCGATGGCTTCATGGAATATCTTACCAATTTATCCATGAGCCACGTGAAGGGCTTTCTTTGCCGGCTCCCCTCCTCTCCTTTTCTCAGGCTCTCCCGCAGTTCCTCCAGGCGAGGCCGGCAACATTTCTTGAACTTCAGGCCGCTCCCGCACGGGCACGGCTCGTTCCTTCCCTTTCGCAGAAGAAACTCCACCATGTCGAGGCTCAACATCGCCGCTTCCCTCTCCAAGCCCCTGGCCAGGACATCCTCCCGCATGAGGGTGAGAGTGCGTCGCCTCTCCCGGAGCAGGCCGGAGCGAGGCCGGCCCAGGAAATCCTCCGGCTTATCCTCCAGGATCTCATCGAGTCGAGGCCCCAACCGAATGTCCCGGTAGTGCTCCAGGTAATCCTCGGCGAAGGAGATCGATTCGGGGTCGAGTTCCCGGCGGTGGTCCTCCAGGGCCGCGACCACGGCCCGAACGGCAGCGGGCTCCCCGCTGGAGAGAAGGGCATGAACCAGGAACCTGAAGAGGTGGTTCTCGCCCTCCGGCCCCGCCTCATACCTGGCGAGCATCCCCTGGAGAAAATCGAGGTTCCCGGGTATCTCCCAGAGCAACCCCAGCGCATCCACGGCCGGCGGCAGGACCTCGTGGTTCTCCTCTTTTTCGGCGAACTCCCGCAACCGAGACGATACCTCTTCCGGATAACGCCGCCCGAGCCTGGCCAGGGCAAGGACCGCCTCGTTAAGGGGATCGCCGACGCATGCGCCGAGGCACGTGAGCAACGTGGGAAGAGTTTCCAGGGACTCGAGACAACCGACCAGCCTTATGAGGACATCCATGCCCTTTGGTAATTCCCGGGGCTTGATGAAATTCAGCCTCAACAGATCGTCCAGCATGGAGACCAGGAGGGGTGAGAGTCGATCGAGGCGCCCCAGGATGAAGCTCGTCCATTCGCCTCTCTCCTCCTCGTCTTCCGGGCAAACAAGATCGTCGGTTATTTGTTGGGCCAGGAAATGATCTTTCAGGTGCTCGTCGGCACCCTCGAGATAGTTCCGCGCCGAGAACGGCTCCTCGTTATCCGGCAGCCTCTCGAGGAGGGTTTGGAGCAATTTCTCCCATTCAGGCACCTTGTGAAAATCGACCTCGCCTTCCAGAGACCCGGCCTTGAGCCGGGAAAGGGCCGCGTAGCCCAGGGCGTCCAGCCCCCTTTCGAGTGCAAGGGAGTAAAGGGCGCAGTTGAGGAAGGAGACCGACAAGGCGGGAAATCGATCCGCCTGTTCCTGGGCTATGGACAATGCCGCGGACGCATCGATCTCCCCGGCCTCGTACCGGCGACGGACATCATGCAGAAGGAGCAGGGAGACCACGGGGGCGTACCTGTCTTCCGCCAGCTCCTCGAGTTCCTCCCGGCAATCCTCGAGGTCCAGTTCCCCGGAGTCCACGGCCCTTACGAGCTCCCTGAGCCTCTCCAGCCTGCCGACCTTGTCCTCCACGACCATACACCTCTCTCCGTCGGTCCAAGCTGCCCGCCAAGCCGCTTAACGGAGGAGCGCCTTAGG
Source organism: Actinomycetota bacterium (assembly GCA_030019255.1). Classification (NCBI taxonomy): domain Bacteria; kingdom Bacillati; phylum Actinomycetota; species Actinomycetota bacterium. Next base: position 80,773 of record JASEFK010000004.1, on the reverse strand, counting down.
CTTGGCCTTCGACGGTCTACTGCGCTCGCGCCCCGGGGCAGCCCCACGCCTCACCTCCGTATGCGATCCCGGCCCGGGCCGGAAATCCGCCGCAACACGTAACATACCATTTTTCCCGTGATCATCCTTCCCCCGTTCGGCGGGGATGAAAGGGTATCCTCACGGCCCCCTCCTGGCCCCCCCGGGGCGCCCGCCGGAACAAGACGACCCGGTCGCCCCATAGCTTCACTTCGGACAACCTTGCCGCTTTCCATTCTTCCCCTAACCGCCTCGGCGCCATCCCGGCTCATCCCGCCTCGGCGCGATCCCATTTTCATGAATCCCTTTCCATCCCCCTAACCGGGCCCGCCTTTCCGTGGTCTTGGTACTTCCTGGGCCTGGATCCCAGTCCGCCTATTCATTCCAATCCGCTCATTCATTCCCAGGATAAATTCCCGCACCCGCTCTTCCGGGGCCCGGTCCTTCTCGCGCCTACCTGCCTTGTCCACCGCGGCCTGAAGGAAAATGGTATGCTGGTAACCGGTATGCACGAATCGACCATTGGCGACACGGCCTTCATCGCCGGGCGGTGGCCCCTGGACCCGGGCCTCCCCACGGTGGTTTTCGTCCACGGTTCCGGCGGCTCCAGCGTCCTTTGGCGCGCCCAGGTGGAAGCCCTGGCCGAGGAGATGAACACCGTGGCCCTGGACCTTCCCGGCCACGGGGCCAGCGGCGGCAAAGGCACGGCCAGCGTGGCCGGGTACGCGGCCGCCGTGGAGGGCTTCATCTCCGCCCTGCGACCGCCCCGTCCCATCCCCTGCGGCCTCAGCCTGGGAGGTGCCATTGTCCTTCACCTCCTCCTGGAAGGGAAGGGAAAGTACGAGGCGGCCATCCTGGCCAACACGGGGGCCAGGCTGAGGGTACTGCCCCTCATCTTCGAGACCATCCAGCGGGATTACGAGGCCTTCGTCGCCGGCACCAGGTCCATGTCCATCAGCTCGAAGACGGACCCTCGGAGGATAGAACCACTTCTCGAGAGCATGGCCGCCTGTCCTCCCGAGGTTGCGCTGGGGGACTTCCGTGCCTGCGACGCTTTCGACGTCATGGAGCGCCTGGGGGAGATCGCCGTCCCGGTGCTAGTCCTCACCGCCTCCGACGACCGCCTGACCCCGGTGAAATACGGCAACTATCTTGCCGAGCACATACCCAATTCGCGCCTGGTGTACATCGAGGACGCCGGCCACCTCTCCCCTATGGAACGGCCGGAAGAGGTCACGCGGGCCATCCGCGATTTCGTGCTCTCGCTGTGAGCCTCCCGCCTTCCTTACCGTTTTTGCGCTCTTTTCCGTGACATAGTTTTTAAACATACAAAAACAGGTACGCCTGACCCTTTCCTCTACCGGAGGAGGTTAAAATGTAGCTGTTTTATGCCGGCGAGGGCTGCGTCAGTCCCGGCTTCCCACCTGGTCCAGCCAGGCCAAGATGGTGTCCAGCGCCAGCTTGATGTTCCCCAGGTTACAGTGGTTCTCTGCGCTCTCCCTCTCCGTGAAGAGCCGGAAGGTGAGGGACCTCACGTTGGTCAGGGCGTCGATCTCCCGCTTGTAGAACGCGAGGGGTATGAAGTGGTCCCTGGTGGAGCCGAGGAGAAGGAAATCCTGGGTGATGCGGTCCGCGACGTCCAGGAACTGGAACCTGTCCGCCGCCTTTAGGAACTCGTACGGACAAGCTACGCCGAAGGCGTAACAACCATGTTTTATCCCCCATTCGGCCAGGGGATCCCGGGCCATCTGCTGCCTCGCCCCCAGGTCCACCGCCGGCCTAAGACCGAGGCGGAGACCGGCCCGGAGCAGCCACTGGAGGACCCTGGGCCGGGTGGAGATGACCACGTCCAGGAAGTTGGGGAGGACACCCCAGGCCACAACCCTTTTTATCCTTGGCTCAAAGGCCGCGGCGCGGGGGGCGAGCATACCCCCCAGCGAGACTCCCACGATGGTCACGTCGTCAAGGCGGTAATGGTCGAGGACGGCCCTCACCGGCCTCTCCCACCGGTGGGTGAAGGGAAGGCCCAGTTTCTTCAGGACCTCGCCCTGTCCCGGCCCCTCGAAAAGGTATACGGTGTAACCCCTTTGCCCCAGGTAGAGGACGGTGCGCAGGAACTCCTCCTTGCAGGAGTCGTAACCCCCGTGTAGGAGGATGGCTCCCGCCCTCTCCCCGGGCCCGGTGATCCACACCGGCAGGTACTTCCCTTCGTAGGGCACGCGATCCGTCCTTATGGCGCCCTTCTCGAAGAAACGCGAGTAATGCTCGTAGAAAAGGCTTGTCGCCCGGTCGTAGAGGCGATGTTTCTCCTCGATATCCTCGTACATGAAGAACTCGGCACCGCGCAAGTAGGAGATGGCCTGGGCGACCCTTCCCTCGCCCAGGGCCCTCTCCCCCAGGTCCACGAAGGTCTTCACCCAGGACCTCATATCGGTTATCTTCCGCGCCGCCTCTTTTACCTCTTCCAGATCGCCGTCGGCATACATGACCATCCGGTTCAACTGGAAGTTGAAGTTGGCGTCGGGATGAAGGTCATGAGTGCCTATCTTGAAATTAAGATTTATCCCTTCCATCTCCGATTACCTCACGGCAAATGTCGTTATTTCCCCCTTTCCTCGACCGGGGGGACATGAGAAAGAACGTATCCCCACGCCCTTATTATGCCGGCTGCCAGGCTGTATTACGATGTCTTTCCCTCGCAAATTTACCGGATTTGGATTCCCAGAGTGGTTTGATCATATAGCCGCCCACCTCATCCGGAAATCTTATCACTTACGCCGATTTCTTCGCGGTCGCACTCGCCCAGTAGAAAGGTTCCGTTCTGGTCACAGGCTATCCCGAGTTCAAGGATGCCGGGGTAGAAAACGTGGTTGCCGTAGAATGGCTCGCCTGAGAAAATCAGTCTCCATCGATACTTTTCCGCCGGAATAACCTTATAACCATGATTGGCGGAGGGGGCGGGATTCGAACCCGCGAGCCTGCGAAGGCTAATGGTTTTCAAGACCACCGCATTAGTCCGCTCTGCCACCCCTCCAGGACCCATTTTACTTATAGGAACCCGGGTCGTAAACGCGTCAAGGGCCTTCCGTCCCGAACCTCAAAGGATGATCGGACGGCCATGCCTTGCTCCTTCGGGCCCGGTTCCCGTAACCCTACTTCCGTACGGAACACGTTCACTACCCGCCAATTAAACAAAACGATTGTTCCCTCAGTTTAGGAAAAAAGATGTAGCTTGCATGGAGTGGGGGGTGACCGATGATTTCACCACGTGTTGTGGCCTCTTGAGCAGATGTCATAATCACTTGACGTAATGGGCAAATGCCGAGAAAAACGTTCACGCATTCCGGGCTGCAAGAAATCCTGGAACAGCAACAACCCCACCGCGCAATCCCTCGTGTAAAGACACCCCAAATCGATTGACGTCCGTTGAGGGAATGGACGGCCTTTCCGCCGAGAATCCCTTCACAAGCCCCTAGTTGTCCCGGCCCAGCGCCTCGCCCTGCGGAGGCCGTTCGAAGCCAGTCACGGTGAGGCCCACGCTGCGCAGGGCGGCGTACTGGAAGGGCCAGTGGCGGCGAAGGATGCGTTCTGCCCGCGCCCGGGGCTCGGGGAGAGGCTGGCCGCTGGTGATGAGATAAAGGACCTCGCGGAGGACGAGCCCCTCCACCAGGGGGCGGTGCAGGCGGCGGTCCTCCTGGTTCACCCTCTCGGCGAGGCTCTCCATCTCCACCAAGATGGTACGGCTGGAGGGGAGGGCGTAAAGGGGGTACCTCTCTGCGGGACCCTCCCGTGTCTTTTCTTCCCGCACCTTTTCCCCTTTCCGTTCCTCTCCTTCCGGGCTCCCCCGTCCGGGAGGGATGGGTTTTTTTACCTCCGGAACCTTCCCGCCCGACACGGCAAAGGCGGGCCCCGCCTCCGGATAGGGTTCGTTGAGATGTCCCTTGCCTTTGGCGGTTTCTTCGCTCCGCTCCGGCCCTTCGCCCTTCGCAGCGCTTCCGAGCGCTGCCCTTCCCCACGGTCGGCCCCCTCTTCCCCCAGCCCCTCCGGCCTCCTCGCCCAGAACGGCCCGTAGCATGGCCTGGTCGGCTATGATGGGCTTGCCGCGCACCCGGGCCCGGAACCCCTCGGGGGAGATCAACTCCAGGCGGAGGCCCGGGAGGATGGGAGCGAAGTCACGGGTGATGCGCCTGATGATCCTCAGTATCTCGTCCCCCTGCACGCGCGCTCACCTGCCGTTCGAAGCCCCTTTATATTTTTATTCGGCACCGGGGCATTAATTCTGTCAAGCCAGCCACGGCAAGGGAGAGGGCCTCCATCTGCCAGAATTTCTTGTTTTTCAGCCGGGATGTCAAAGTGGTCTATGTGCCTTTTTCAACCTCAAAAGCGAGTGCCGAAAAGGCCCGATGCCCTAGGGAGCGAGAGGCGCTACGGGAGCCGGGGGAAGATTTCTCCGCCGCAGCTCAACCCGCACATATCTTCGACTTCATTCACGACGCAACGAGAGCCGAGGGGGAACGTCTCCGCAACGCTGAAAGCTTGCCGAGGAATCGGGGCTCTCGCGACCATCGGGGATAGATGCGAGGGCGGGGTGGGGAAAGAGCCTCAAAATAATGAAGCTGAGGGTAATGAAAGAATATCGCCTGGCGCACGAGGGGATTTCCGAAGATGGCAAAACGCCCGGTTCAGCCGGGCTCGATGACCTCCAGGCCATGCATGTAGGGACGCAGGGCCTCGGGGACCTCCACGCTGCCGTCCTCCCTCTGGTAGTTCTCGAGGATGGCGGCCACCGTGCGGCCCACGGCTACTCCCGACCCGTTCAGGGTGTGCACGAACTGCGCCTTGCCCCCTCCGGAGGGCCGGAAGCGGATGTTGGCGCGGCGGGCCTGGAAGTCGGTGAAGTTGGAACAGGAGGAGATCTCCTTGTACTCCCCGTAGGAGGGCAGCCACACCTCAAGGTCGTAACACTTGGCAGCGGCGAAGGAAAGGTCGCCGGTGGAGAGGACCACCACCCGGTAGGGAAGCCTCAGGCGACGCAGCACCTCCTCGGCATCGTTGGTAAGCTTTTCCAGTTCATCATACGAGGTTTCGGGGTGCGCGAACTTCACCAGCTCCACCTTGTTGAACTGGTGCTGCCGGATGAGCCCCCGGATGTCCCTCCCGTAGGATCCCGCCTCCCGCCGGAAGCAAGGCGTGTAGGCACAGTAGTAGAGCGGAAGGTCCTCCTCGGCCAGGATCTCGTCGCGGTGGATGTTGGTCACCGGCACCTCAGCGGTGGGGATGAGGTACAGCACGTCGTCCCGGCAGCGGTACATTTCGTTCTCCAGCTTGGGGAGCTGCCCGGTTGCGAACATGCTCTCCTCGTTGACCAGGATGGGCGGGAAGACCTCGGTGTAGCCGTGTTCCCGGGTGTGCAGGTCGAGCATGAAGTTGATGAGCGCCCTCTCCAGCAGAGCCCCCTTCCCCCGCAGCAGCGTGAAGCGGGACTCGGCAATCTTCACCCCCCGCTGGAAGTCCAGCACGCCCAGCTGCTCCCCCAGCTCCCAGTGGGGTAGGGGCTGGAAGTCGAAGGCCCGCGGCTCGCCCCAGCGGCGCACCTCCCGGTTGTAGGTCTCGTCCGGCCCCACGGGCACCGACTCGTGGGGGAGGTTGGGGATGCGGACCAGTATCTCCCGTATGGCGGCCTCCAGCTCGTCGGCCTCGGTTTCCAGGGACTTTATTTCCTCGCTTAAGGCCCCCATCTCCTTCCGCAGGGCGGCGGGGTCCTCGCCCTTCCTTATCCTCTCGCCTATCTCCTTGTTCCCCCTCTTGTGGCGGGCGCGCTTCTCCTCCAGGTCGACCAGGAGGGCCCGCCTCCTGCGGTCCTTTTCCAGGAGGTCGTCGAGGGGGACCTCCAGACCGCGGTCCTTGAGGGCCTTGCGCACCAGGTCCGCGTTGTCCCGCACGAACTTGAGGTCCAGCATGCCTTCAACCCTCCCTGTAAGCGGGATAGGAACCCAGGAGTTTCACTTGCGGAAGTTTGCAGCGCAGGCACTTCAGGGCCGAGGCTACCACCTCGTCCTCCTCGTGCCCCTCGCAGTCGATGAAGAAGCAGTACTCGCCCAAGCCCTTTTTGGTGGGCCGGGACTCGATCTTGGACAGGTTGATGTAGCGGTAGGCGAATTCCTGCAGTATCTGCAGGAGCATCCCCGGCCGGTCCTGGTGGATGAAGCAGACTATGGAGGTCTTGTCCCGCCCGGTGGGGGACATCTTCTCCCTTCCCACCAATACGAAGCGGGTGCGGTTCTCCGGGTGGTCCTCCATGCCCTCGCGGAGCACCTCCAGCCCGTAGAGCTCGGCGGCCAGGGCGCTGCCCAGGGCAGCCAGGGGCTGCTCGGACTCCGCCACCCGGCGGGCCGCCTCGGAGGTGCTGTTGGCCGCCTCCACCTCCACACCGGGCAGGAGTTCCATGAGATGGCGGCGGCACTGGGCCGTCGCCTGGGGATGGGAGACCACGCGCGCCACCTCCTCCAGGCTCACCCCCGGGCGGGCCAGGAGGCAGTGCCTGACTTGGCACACCTTCTCCGCCTGGATGAAGAGCTCCACCTCGAAGGCCAGGCAGTCCAGGGTGGCGTTCACCGAGCCCTCCAGGGAGTTCTCGATGGGCACCACCGCCCTGTCCGCCACGTTGTCCTGCACGGCCAGGAGTGCTTCCTCCACGGTAGGGAGGGGAAGGACCGCCTCGTATTCCAGGCCCGGCCAGGAGAGCAGGGCCTCCTCGGTGAAGGTCCCCGGAGGCCCCAGGTAAGCCACCCGGCGGCAGGAGAGGGGGGCGCTCACATCACCCAAGAGCCGTCCTCCTCCCTTCGGGACTCCCCGCCGTCCTCCACCGCGCTCTCCAGGTTGAAGAGCCTGCCGGCGCCGCCCTTGCGGGCGCGAATCATGGGGGGCTTCACGGTGAGGGCGCGGCGCAGGGCCTCCTCCTCCTCGCGGGACAGGACGTGGGAAGCCCTCCCGTTCTTAACCGCCTTGGCGTAAGTGCGGTTCTCGTTGCGGCCGTAGATGGAGGTGAAGATGACCCCGTCCCCGTTCTCGTCCAGCATGGCCACCGAGTAACTGAGCTTGCCGCCCATGTCGTCGAAGGCGTCGAAGCGCACCACGGCCACCCTCTGCAGGGACCCAGCCAATACCTCGGTTAGGTATTCCTTCTCCGTGGCATGCTGCTCCAGGATGCGGTAGATATCCTGTATCTGCAGCGCCTGGGAGGCCACCTTCTCCAGAAGGCTGGAGCCATCCACCCCCCGCTTGAGGATGGTCACGTTGCGGCGCAGCAGGGAAAGTTGTCGGAAGAGGACGAAAACCCCCGCCAGTAGGAGGAAATCCATCAGCAGAAGAAGGGTTATCATCAGGCCGGAGTTGTTCTTAAAGGCTTCCAACATGTCCCGTCCTCCTTTCCCTCAAGAGGATACCATATTCCGCGCTTTTTCCGGGACCGGAGCGGGATTTCGGGCGGACGGCGGCGGGCGCCGCGGCAATGCTTCTCCGCTACCCGTGCGTGATATACTCGAAACGAAGGTATGGAGCGAAGATGGATGAGGAGCTGAAAGACAAGCAGCGGCGTTTATGGGAAATCCTGGATACCCTTCCCTCCGCTGCCGTCGCCTACTCGGGGGGCGTGGATTCCACCCTGCTCTCCTACCTGGCCTGGAAGGTTCTCGGCGACCGCATGCTGGCGGTTCTGGTCTCCTCCCCCCTCATGCCCCCACGGGAGATAAGCCGCGCCATACGCCTCTCCGGGGAGCTGGGCTTCCCCTTAAAGGTCACCGAGTGCGACGAGCTCTCCCTGGAGGGGTTTTCCGACAACCCGCTGGACCGCTGCTACCGTTGCAAGAAGCACCGCCTGGTTCTCCTGCGCGGCCTGGCCGCCGCGCATGGCCTGGAGGCGGTGCTGGACGGCGGAAACCGGGACGACGCCTCGATGTATCGTCCCGGCAGGAGGGCGGCCCGGGAGGAAGGCTGCCTCAGCCCCCTCGAGGAAGCCGGTTTCACCAAGCGGAACGTCCGCGAGCTGGCCCGTGAACTGGGGCTTCCCAACTGGGACGCTCCTTCCCGCCCCTGCCTGGCCACCCGCTTCCCCTACGGGGCGCGGCTGGACCCGGAGGCTATCCGCAGGGTTGACGCCGCCGAGGAGTTTCTGGAAGGCCTGGGGTGGCGCGAGCTCCGGGTGCGCCTGGAGGGGCCGGAGTGGGCCCGCATCGAAGCCGGAGGGGAGGAGACTGCCTCCCTCATCCACGGGGAGAACCGCGAGGTGGTGGCGGGAAGGCTCCGGGAACTGGGTTTCCGGCGTGCGGACCTGGACCTGGAGGGCTACCGCAGCGGGAGCATGGACCAGGAGGCGCCGGAGCGGAAGGTTCTCACCCTCTTCCAAGAAGGAGAAGGCGACATCACGTCCTTTGCATGCCGGGCACGGTGAGGGAGGCGTGCGGGAATCCGATCTTGCGGGCGTGGAAGCGGATAATATTCCCTGCAGGGTGATATGATCGATGTTGAAGGGATAAAAAGGCGGCAAGCGCTCGAGCGGGGTAGGTAGGCGCAAGCCCGTTTATCGAGTATCGGGTGAAGAGGGCCGTCGGGAGTAAGGGTGAAAACCGCTCGAGAGGGGTGGATTCCGGGCGATTCGAAGGAGTGGCGGCTTGAAGACCCTCTACCTGGACGCCTTCGCCGGCATCAGCGGGGACATGATGCTGGGCGTGCTGGTGGACCTCGGGGCTCCTCTCGACCTCCTGCAGGACACCGCGTCGCGCCTGGGCCTCAGCGAGGCGAACATCACCGCCACCCGCACCGAGCGCAAGGGCATCGGGGCCACCAAGGTCCATGTGAGGGTCCTGGAGAGAGAGGTGGTCAGGACCTACGCCCACATCAGGGAGCTCATCGACCGGAGCAACCTCTCCCCGCAGGTCAAGGAGAGGAGCCAGAGGGTGTTCGCCCTCCTGGCGGAGGCGGAGAGCCGCATCCACTCGAGAAACATCGAACAGGTCCATTTCCACGAACTGGGAAGCGCCGACACCCTGGTGGACGTGGTAGGCTCGGTGGCCTGCCTGGAGCACCTGGAGGTGGAGGAGCTCCTTTGCTCCCCCCTCCCCATGGGCACGGGTATGATCAAGACCAGCCACGGCGTATACCCGGTGCCAGCCCCCGCGGTCACCGAGATCCTGAGGGACGTGCCCGTGTACTCCAGCGGCATCCCCACCGAGATCGTCACCCCCACCGGCGCGGCCATCGTGGCCGCTTTGGCCTCCGACTTCTGCCTCCTGCCCCCCATGCGCATCCAGGCCGTGGGCTACGGGGCGGGGGACCGCGACCTGGAGATACCCAACGTCCTGCGGGGCTTCCTGGGGGAGAGAGAGTTGGTCGCGCGGGGCAGAACCCGCGAGAGAAGGATGGTCTTTTCCGCCAACATCGACGACATGAACCCGGAGATCTACCCCTACGTCATGGAGAGGCTCTTCGAGGCCGGGGCCGAGGACGTCTGGCTCTCCCCCATCCAGGTGAAGAAATCGCGCCCCGCGGTGACCATCTCCGTGCTCGCCCCGCCCTCCCGCGAGGAGGAGATAAAGGAGGTCATCTTCGCCGAGACCAAGACCCTGGGGATACGCATCGAGGAGGTGGACAAGGAGTACCTGGACCGGGAGGTGCTGGAGGTGAGCACGGACTACGGGCCCGTGCGGGTGAAGGTGGCCCGCCACGAGGGCCGGCCCCTGAACGTGGCCCCGGAGTACGAGGACTGTCGGCGGGCGGCCCTGCGGTCCGGCGTGCCCCTCAAGGAGGTCTACGCCGCCGCCGAGGAGGCGGCCCGCGACCTGCTTTCTGGCGAAGGGGTGGGAAGCGGGGATCGGCCTCAAGGAGATTACTGGTAAGAGCCGGCGGGCCGGGTGCCCGCGGCGAAGGGAAAATCCGGTTCGTTTCGGGAGGTCTGAGAGTGTACGTGGGAGTGGTGGGCGGACAATTCTGCAGCGAGGAGGAGGCCCGGCTGGCCTACGAGGTGGGCCGCCTGCTGGCCCGCAGGGGCGCCGTCCTGGTCTGCGGCGGCCTGGGCGGGGTGATGGAGGCCTCCTGCAAGGGGGCCAAGGAGGAGGGCGGCGTGACCATAGGGATCCTCCCCGGCCCCTTCCGGGGCGACGCCAACCCCTACGTGGACTATGCCATCGCCACGGACATGGGACAGGCGCGCAACGCGGTCATCGTGCGTACCGTGGATGCGGTTATCGCCGTGGGAGGCGAATACGGAACCCTCTCCGAGATCGCCATGGCCCTAAAGATGGGGAAAAGGGTAGTGGCCATCTCCAGCTGGGACATCGCCCGGAGGGGCGTGCCGGACGACAAGCTCCAGCGCGCCTCAAGCCCCGAGGAGGCGGTGGAGGCCATCCTGGGCCCGGAGCGCTGAATAAAGTCCGGAGCCTTTCCTGGACGCCAGTGGGGAAGGGAGCCCGTAGGGCTTGACCGCTTCCGGAGACCCCCCTGGATATGGAATGGCTTACGTCGTTAGCGGGGGTCGTGCCGGGTCCGGGGTGCCCCGGAAAACGGCGCGGCTCAGCAGGCCGGTGAGGGGATGGTCTGGGAGGCGTGGGGCATGAGGAGCACCCTTCCCCCAGGCACGGTGTCCAGAGCCTCCTCGAGCGCCTCGCGGATGCTCGTATGGGGGATAACGCCTATCCCTTTCACCACCTCGGGATCCAGCCTGGAGACCAGCATCACCTTCTCCGCCTGGCGGGCCAGCAGCGCCGCCCGGTAGACCACGAAACCGGGGACGGTGAAGGCGCGGCGCAGTTCCGCCTCCATCTCCTCCAGTCCTCCCATGTGGAACCAGCGCTGGAACTCGTAGGGGCCCAGGCCCTCCGAGCACTCCCCCACCATGATCAGGACCCCCCGCCCGTCCTCGCGCAGGGCGGCGCGGGCGTTGGCGTTGGACTGGAAGGCCTGGTAGAAGGTGAGGTCCATGGGATACCCTCCCCGGGAAGCGACCACGATGTCCGCCCTGGAAGGAATTTCCACCCGAAAGGCCTCCTCGACGAAGGCGCATCCGCCCCGATGGGCCTCCTCCAGGTCCCCGGCAAAGACCCCCAAAAAGTCGCCCTCCTCGCTGAGCACGAAGTTGACGATGAAGCGTGGCCCCACCATCCGCGCCGCGGCCAGCATGTCCTCGTGGACCGGGTTGCCGTCCAGGACCCCGGGGACCGCCCTCGGATGGATGCCCCCACCCGGCACCTCGCTCAGGGCCCGGCGGTGGTTGGCCAGGATGGTCTTTATCCCCGCCATGCCCGGCACCACCGCCTTGCGGCCCCCTCCGAAGCCGGCGAAGGTGTGGGGCACCACGGCCCCGGTGAGTATGAGGTGGTCGGCCTCCAGGGCGTGGCGGTTTACCCACAGGGGAGTGCCGTAGGGGGTGTGCCCCAGGAAGCGAAGGCTACCCTCGTCGCGGGCATCGTGGTTCACCACCCGGACACCGGGAGGGAAGTCTTCCCCCAGGATCATCCTCAGCCCCCGGTAGCCGGGCGGAGCGTGGGTCCCGTTGGCGATGATCACCGTGATGTCCCGGTCGCGCACCCCGCAGCGGTTAAGGTACCCCACCAGGAGGGGCATCCACAACCGGGCGCGCACCCACAGGCGGTGGAAGTCGGGGCAGGCCACGGCCACCCGGTCCCCGCTGCGCACCAGTTCCGACAGGGGAGGGGATCCCAGGGGATTTTCCAGGGCCTCCTCCAGGGCGCGCCGGAGGTCGAGGAGGGGCTCCACGGCCGTCCCCTCCACCACGCCGAGGAGGAGGTCATCGGGGACCTCGAACTCCTGTATTCCGCGCCCGTACTCCCAGGAAAACCTCATGGAGAATAAGATATCAGGCCGCCCATAAACAATAAATGGGCGGCGGCTTTAGTCGGCGGCGCAGGGCGCCGAAATCGTCTTCCGGGGGAACCCGCAGGAGAAGGTCCGCCAGGGGTACGAGGCGGATGATGCGGCGACCCCCCGGACGCGGGCGAGGCTCCCGAAAGCGGTTTCGAGGACAGGCCGCGTCGAGGTTTCTTGTAGGGGAGCAAGAAGTCGGCCTTGCCGGTAGGTGAAGGCGGCCTTGAGTGCGTCGCTCTGAGGGCCTCAAGGAGGGAGTGAAAGGGTAGAAATAACCGGGCTGGAAAAGTCTTTGAGAAGCATTGCACGAAGGTCTCCGGGTAGGAAGCGGAAGGAATCGACATTGCACATGAAAAATCGATCTTAAGGACTTTTCGTGCGGGAGGTGGGAAGTAAGAACTTTCGTGCGGGAGGTGGGAAGCTTGGCGGAGATAGCGGTCCTGGGATGGGACCCCATGGTCACGGAGCCGGAGGGGCTCATGCTTCGCGACGGGCGGTGGTTGGGGGATGGACCCGTCCTGCCTGTGGAGCTCTCCCGCGTGGCTCCCCAGAGGTACCTGGCCCTCTCCCTCCGGAGGGGCTCAACGCCGGTCCAGGTCTACTGGTCCCTCATGGGGACGGACAGCGTGGGCGAAGCGGTATGGAGCCTGGCCCAGAGGGCGGAGTGCAAACCGGAAAACGTCGGTTTTCTGGACCTGGCCACCGGTGAGCACTGGTGCCGGACGGTGGACGAGTGCCTCCCGGACATCCGGCGCTGGGCGGAGGAGAAGAACCGGGAGGGGCACGAGCTCCGGGTGGTGATCTGGAACGACCTCCGCCCGGACTTCGAGAGGCGCACCCGTCGGGACCTGACCCCGGAAAACGTCCTCGCCTACCTGAGGGGCCTGCGCCCGGAGGTAAAGGAAAAAGCGCTGGATTACCTGAGGAAAATCCCGCCGCGAATCCGGACCCCCATCCTGGACGCGGTGAGGGAGGTTCTGGACGACCTCCGCTGATTCGTCCTGCCGGGGGTCGGTAAGGTCAGCCCACTCAAGACCTTTTCTTCCGGGAGGAACCGGTCCTGCGGTTTCCTGCCTTCCGGGTCCCGGAACCCTCCGCCGCCCGGCTCCCTTCTGCCCCGCCGGTCCCGGGCAACGTTTCCACGAGGGAGCCGAAAGTCCGGGAGAGGATGCCGGATACGGACTGTTTTCCTCCGCTCTCCATCCACATGCGGCGCGCCGTGGTCCAGGCGGCCACGGAGACCGCGGCCAGCATCCTGGGGCGGGGGTCCTTCGCCGGGTCTACCCCCATGCGTTCCGCCAGGGCCTCGGCCACCACCCTCTCGAAACCGGGGTAGATGACGTTGCGCTCGAACTCGCCGATGCGGCGGGACCTTTCCGCCAGTTCCTTGACCATCACCAGCCACTCCTCGTTCTCCCGGTCCGCCTCGGCGAGCTTCAGGGCCGCCTGGTAGAGGGCGACGAAAACCGGCTCCTCTCGCGGCCTTTCCAGGATGAGCCGCCGCAGCAGCTCCAGGCTCTCCTCCCAGTTCCCGAAGAGCACCGCCTCCTTGGAGGGGAAATAGCGGAAAAAGGTGCGCTGGGAGACGTCCACTTCCTCGGTGATGTCCCTGATGGTGGTGCGGTCGTAGCCCTTCTCCCGGAAAAGGCGCAGGGCGGTCCTCTCCAGCGCCTCGCGGGTCTGCCTCTTCTTGCGCTCCCGGCGGCCGAGCTCGGCAGCGCTCTTCCCTTCATTCATACGGAGATTATAACAAGGTACTTGCGACATTATACACAATGATTATTTCGATAAAATAATGCACCCATGACACGAATGGCTTTGTGCATTTCATTACCGCCCGTGAGAGCATGCTCATCCACGTGGCGGCATCTTGTCCGCAGCGGCGTCATTCCAGCGACGAAACCCAGGGTTAAGGAAACCTTGGTTCCTGGGGTCAGCGCTACACCGAATGGCACCGAAGCAATTCTAATGCGTGAATACCCGCCGGCAAAAAACAGGGATGAGGGAGAGCCGTGGTCAAAACTCTCGCACACCACCTCTTTTGGAAGGTTGACCATCGCCTCGGTCTCCCTCTCCCGCTCTTTTTATCGGACGCCACGGCGTCGATTATTAGGCTCCAGGACTGGAGTTTTTGGCAGGACCAAAATCGGAAGCTGGGGAACCACACTCGCCGACCGGACCGGGAACAAGGCTTCCCTTCTCGAGCAGTGATTTCCGCCATATATTACCAAACACGCTAATCCCCACGTCCCGAAGGACGGCACCGATGATGCGTGCGTGACAGCCCGGTAATAATTACCATAAAATACCATATGAACCTGGGCGACGGCAGCCGGCACGAGTCCATGGTGGAGGCCCTGATCATACCCCGCCTCGCCAGGGCTGAAGTTTCATTCCGCGGCGAGATCTTCCTCGAGCAACTTGAGGAGCTCCGCCGCCGCCCGCTTGTGCAGGGGCTCGTTGCCGCTCCCGCACTTGGGGGACTGGATGCACGAGGGGCAGCCCTCGGCGCATGGGCATCTCTCCACCATCTCGCGGGTGGCCCTCAGGTGCCGCGTCGCCAGGCGGAACCCCCGGGCGGCGATGCCTACCCCGCCCGGGTAGGCGTCGTAGATGAAGACCGTGGCCCGGCCGGTATCCGGGTGGAAGGCCGTGGACATGCCCCCTATGTCCCAGCGATCACACATGGCGAAGAGGGGGAGCATGGCGATGGAGGCGTGCTCCAGGGCGTGCAGCCCCCCAGCCAAGGTGTACTCGTCCATCTCCAGGGGAGCCAGGCGCTCGGGCGGCAAGGTGTACCACAGGGCCCTGGTCCGCAGGGTACGGGTGGGCAAGTCCAGCCCCAGGGTCTCCAGGACCTCGTGGGTGAGGAGCCGCCGCTTCTGGTATGCGTACACCTTGACCGAGACCTCCACCTCCCCGTAGTGGAGGGAACACGCCCGCGGTCCCGGGGCCTTCGCCCGTTCCTCCTCCAGGACCACGACGTCGGTGTTGTCCATGGGGTTGGTGTAAAAGTCAAGCTCCTCGGCCCTCACCAGGGCCACCATGCGCTCCAGGTCCAGCTCCTCCACCAGGTAGGAATCGCCCTGGTGCAGGTAGACGGCCCCGGGATGCACATGGAAAAAACAGGAAGCCTCCTCCACGGTCCCCAGCAGGGTCCCGGTGTCCCGGTCCACGATGCTGATGAGCTTCCCGGAGGCGGACCGCAGGTTCACCTCCTGGGCCGGGGAGCCCGGCCCCGCGAAGTACCACCTCCCGCCCCTTTTCTTCAGCCGTCCCTCGCGGGACAGCTCCTCGAGAATCTCCCGCATGGCGGGCCCGAAGTACTCCTCGTCCTCCTCCCGCAGGGGGAACTCGTAGGCCGCGCATACCAGGTGGTCGCCCAGTATGCGCCGGTTCTCCAGGTCGATGACCGCCTCCTCGCAGGGTGAGCCGAAGAGGAACTCCGGGTGGCGGACCAGGTACTGGTCCAGCGGATCGTCGGCGGCCACCAGCACGGCCAGCGATTCCCCCTGCCGGCGCCCCGCCCTCCCGGCCTGCTGCCAGGTGCTGGCGATGGTCCCCGGATAGCCGTTCATGAGACAGGCCTCCAGTTCCCCGATGTCCACCCCCAGCTCCAGGGCATTGGTGGTGGTCACCGCCAGAAGTTCCCCGGAGAAAAGACGACGCTCTATCTCCCTCCTCTCCGCAGGCAGATAGCCTCCCCGGTAAGGGGAAATTCTCTCCGCGAGTTTCCTCTCCTCCGAACCCAACAGGCGCAGCACATAGCCGTAGACCAGCTCTGCCGCCTTGCGGGAGCGACAGAAGGCGATGGTGCGCACCCCCAGCCGAATTAACCGGGCCAGTATCTCCGCCGTCTCCAGATTGGAGGAACGGTGGATTTCCCCGCCCTCCCGGGACAGGATGTCTGGGGGGTTCCAGAGGGCGAATACCTTCCTCCCTCGCGGAGAGGAGTCATCCTCCACCGCCTTCACCTCCAGCCCGCAGAGCTTGGAGGCGTGTTCCGCCGGGTTGGCGATGGTGGCGCTGGCGAAGACGAACACGGGCCGCGAGCCGTAGCGCTCCGCCGTGCGCCGCAGACGCCGTAGCACCTGGGCCACGTGTGAGCCGAAGACGCCGCGGGCCACGTGAGCCTCGTCTAGGACCACGTAACGGAGGCGGCGGAAGAATCCGCCCCATAGCCTGTGGTTGGGTAGTATGCCGTAATGGAGCATGTCCGGGTTGGTGAGCACTACCTGGGCCTGGCGCCTTATCCAGCTCCGCAGTTCCAACGGCGTGTCGCCGTCGTAGGTGGCCGAGACCACCTCACCCCCGTACAGCTCCTCCAGGCTGCGCAGCTGGTCCTGGGCCAGCGCCTTGGTGGGAAAGATGTACAGGGCCCTACTGGAAGGGTTTTCCATGAGCTCCTGGTAGACCGGTATGTGGTAGCAGAAGCTCTTCCCGCTGGCGGTCCCGGTGGCGATGACCACGTTGTGTCCCCGGGAAAGGAGCTCCAGGGCACGGGCCTGGTGGAGGTAGAGGCCGGTGATGCCCATGCGCCCGAGGGTTTCCACCAGGGAGGGGTGTAGTCCATCCGGGAGCTCGGTGAGCCGGGGCTCACGGGAGGGTATGACCTCCAGGTGGGCGACCCGGTGACCCTCCCCCCAGCCCTCGCTTATCTCCCGGATCAGTTCCTCAAAATCCATGCGCCGGCACTCCGGAGGGGCTCATTCCACCTTCTGGCCTTCCTTCACCAGGCCCACCCCTTCCGTGACCACCCTCTCTCCCTCCTCCAGCCCGGCTAGGATCTCCACCCATTCCTCGCTCCGCTCTCCCGCCGTGACCTCCCGCCTACCGGCCCTGCCGTCCTCCACCACATACACGTAATCCTTCCCCTCCTCGGAGAAAAGGGCGGTGACCGGGAGGGAGATTATCCCCTTCCGGCTCAGGACCTCGATGTCCACGGTGGCGTTGTATCCTAGGCGCAGGGGCACCTCGGTGCGGTCCAGCCTGACGATCACCGGGAAGACGGTGGTCCCTCCCGAGCCGCGCTCCGCCCGGATGCCCACCTGCACCACCTCCCCGGTGAAGGCCAAGTCGGGGTAGGCGTCCAGGTAGACCTTGACCTTCTGCCCTACCTGCACCTTGGGGATGTCCGTCTCCTCCACCTCCGCCCTCACTCGCATGCTCTGGAGGTCCACGATCTGGAAGACGGGGCTGTCGGCGCTGACCTTGCTCCCCACCTTGAGTTCCGCGCCCGCCTGTCCCCCCAAAAGGGCCCCCAGGTCCCCTCCCAGAAGGGAGGTCAGGTCCCCCAGGCCGGTGAGGAGCGAACCGAAGCCTCCCAGCATCTCGGAGAGGAAATCCAGCCCCGGGACCGAGGGAGGGGCGGAGAAGACCACGTATCCGGACACCGGCGCCACCAGGTGAGGATGGTTGGCGGCGTAGAGGGCCTTTTGATATTCGTAGCTGGAGGCCTCCTTCACGGCCTCGCCGGCCGCCAAGGCATCGGAAGGATAAGCGGGCAGCGCCAGGGAAGGCGGTGCGGGTCGCGAGGCCATAGCCTCGAGGTAGGCCGCCCTCTGCTCGGCGACGAGGGACTTGACGAACTCCTGCTGGTCCGGGGGTAGCAGGGGCACCACCAGGGGCACCAGGTCGAAGAGGTTGAGGACCATGGCGTCCAGCTGTTCCTGGGTCTGCCCGAAGACCTGGAAGGCGTACTCTGCGCCCTGGTAGAGGGCCTGCATGCCCGAGTACTGCCCGGCGAGGACGTCGCCCACCGCGGCACCGGTGAGGTAGCTGGCCCTGGCCTTGGCCGCCTGGGCCTTGAGCTCCTCCTGGTCCAGCGAGGCCAGGAGGTCCCCGGCCTCCACGCGATCCCCCTCCCTCACGTAGAGGGCGGCGATGGTCCCGCTGGCGGGAGGGTAGACGTCGACGGGGTTGTCGGCCTCCAGCCTGCCTACCGCGGTGACCACCCTGCTCACGTCCCCCCGTCTCACCTCGGTCACCTTCACCCCCTCCGGGGCTCCCCCGAAGCATCCCGCCAGCGCCAGGGCCGCAAGCAGGGCCGCCGCAAGAACGATGATCGGTCTCCTCATGGCAGCGCCAAACGATTTACGCATCACACCTCGCCCTCCGGCCTCGCCTCGCCCTTGCGGCAGCGTGAACTCATGCGTTTCTATGGAAAGGATTCGCGAGACTAACTATATACGGGGGTCTGAAGGGACGTCAACGAAAAGGGGCACCGCACGTCGCGAGATCGGCTCCTCTTCACCCCTTTACGGAAAGACATCCTGCCGTTCCCGACAGGGGATCCCTCACCTTGAGGGACCCGGGGGACGTCCGCAGAAACACCGCGCGTCTTTACGTGCGCCTCGTCACGACAGGACATGAGCCCTCGATCCTCCCCGGAAAAGGAACATGCCAGCGGGGAAGCCTTGCGCGCTCTCGAGGGGAGGACCTGCCCGTTCGGGTGCATAATGCGCCCGTCGTGACGGGATGTTCATAGAAAAGCAGCCAGGAGGGGCGCCGTCGCGGCGGGGGTTCCGGCCGCGGCTTCGGAGATGAAAAGGTTCCAGTTGTAGCAGGCGGCGCAGAAGAAACCGGCTCCCAGGACCAGGCTGAAAAAGACCAGGAAGGTGAACAACCTCCCCCATCCCCGCGGGGGAGCCAGGAACCCGGCCAGGATGAGGAGTATGGCGGCGGCGCAGCCCATCCACACCGCGGGCCCTAGGCCGGGAGCCCCGTCGCCGCCGAAAAAGAGCCTTCCCAGGCCCAAGGCCGGCTCTATCTCCACCCCCCTCTCCCGCAGCGGCAGCAGGGCCTGGAAGAAGAGGTAGACCAGGGGAAGTGCCGCCAAGCTGCCAGCTAGCATGAACATGGGCCCCCGTCCCACGCGCAGGACGAGAAAAAGCAGGGCCAGGAAGAGCGCCACGGCGAAGACCAGGCCCACGGTGAAGAACTCCACTCCCCGGTAGGGAAGGATACCCGGCCCGCCGAGCAGCTCGTAAGCGCCGCGCACGTAGGCTCCCTGGTGGGAGAAAATGCCCAGGTCCACCCCATTCTTGTAGGAAAATCCTTCCAGGAAGGTGGGGAGGGCCAGCGAGGCAGCCAGGACGATCGCCGAGACCGTCGCGAGGGCGTCCGCAGCCCCGAATCTTTTCTCCCGGCGGACCTCCCCGCGTCCTCCCTCCCGTGCGTGCTCCATCCCGGCGGCGGTCTCCTCCTCCGGTAGGTAAAGGGTAGCCGTGGGGCGGTAGGCGGTCCCGGCCGGCATCGGTCGCCTGGCCACCGGCCGCCCCCGGGATGCCGCCGGCAGGGGGTTCCCACACTCCTGGCAGAAGCGGTTCATCTCCGGGTTGTGGGCGTAACACTCCGGACAGAGCACCTGGGGGACGTGTACCCTTCCCGCGTCGGGCACCGGCTCCATGGCCTGGGTACGGTCCTCGGGCGGCACCGCTTCGGGGGCCGAGGAGGGAAGGGACTCCGCGTGGGCGGAATCCGACCCTCCGCGCCGAAGGGGAAGGTCGGACTCCGGGGGTATGTACACTAGCCTTCCATCCTCCTCGCCTTCCTCCCGGTCGGGAACCTCGGGAGTCCAGACTGCCGTTTCCCCGGGCGCCGGGGTTCCTCCCTCCACCCCTCCGGGAGCCTTCTCGGAGTTTCCCGCGGGCATGCCGGCAGCGGCACTCGGAGTCACAGGCTCCGTTCCCGGGAAGCCAACCTCTTCCCCGGTGCCCTCATGGGCCGCCGCCCTGGACGTGCTGAAGACGAAGCCCCCGGGCGAGACCACGCGATAGGGTTCCTGCGCGGATGCCCGGGAATCCAGGCCGCCGGTCGATTGGGGCGGCATTTCCGGCAGGGGCGTTTCCCCGGCTTCTCCGGACCGCGCTTCCCGGGTCGCCTCCGTCGTCCCCGCCGGCATTTCCGGGAACGGAAGGCCGGGTGCTTGCGGATGCTTCCGGGCGGTAGCGTCCCGGGTAACGGTCACATCCTTGAATCGCTTCTCCTCCTCCAGCGGCGAGGAGGTCCGGGTCCACGGAATCGAAGGGAAGGATACGGCCTCGGGTTTTTCCCTTTCCCCATCCCTGGGTTGGAGGGAGGAGAACGTGGCGCCTGGGAGGGCTGCGCCGCAGGCCACGCAGAAGGCCGCGTCCTCACGATTCTCCGTACCGCACTTATCGCATATCATATATAAACCTCTTGTTCAACTTTAAGATTAGTCTTCTCCCCCATAATCATATACTCCTCCACTCCCCTTGTTAAGCGCCCCGGCAACCGCCAGCCCCCTGGGAGCCCATGCGGCGAACTCCGCTCCACCCAGATTAACGCCCCGAAATTCCCGGGGGCCGAGTCCCTCGTCCCCCAAGGTCCCTGCCGGCCTCCAGGCGAAGTCCCGGCGTGAATGCCAAGTAAGCTCGCCGCATCCGAAAAGCTCATTCTCAGCTCCATATGGCCGCCAGGGGCAGGAAGAAGGCCACGAAGTTGTTGATGCCGTGGGCGGCCACCGGGGACCACAGGTTCCCGGTGTACTCGTAGAGGAGACAGAAGAGGGTGCCCACCAGGGTCCTCCCCAGGAGCCCGAAGAGGCTGAAGTGCACCGCGGCGAAGAGGAATCCGTTTAGCAGGGAGGCCGACCATACTCCCATCCTCCGCCGCATGGCGGGGTAGAGGAAGCCCCGGAAGAAGATCTCCTCGAAGACGGGAGCGGCGATGATGATCACCAGCCCGGCCACCAGCAGGTCCGCGCCGGTGACGTTCTTCACGTTGACGTCGAAGAAGCTGCGCAGCCATTCCTCCACCCAGCTCACCCGCTCAAGGAGGCCCACGGATATGAAGCTTCCGGCGGTCCCTATCCAGAAGGCCAGCGACCCGCAGATTACCCCCAGGCCCAGCGCCCCCGCCAGGTTATCCCCGTGCATTCCCAGCAGCTCCCGGGCGTTCCCGTGCCTCGAGACCACCAGCAAGGTATAGATCAGGGTGGAGGAGTAGAGCAGAAGGCTTACAAGCAGCTGGGCGGCCCCCACGGAGACCTCTTCGCCCTGGCGCATCATGTAGGTCATCAGCCAGCTCAGGAGGAAGGGGAGGGGCAGGAAGGCCAGCCCCGGCCACAGCCTCCAGGCGGCTCGGGAGGGGGAGGTAAGGGCGTCGCCATTCCCGCCCGCCGCCGCCCTGCGCCGGGGCTCATTTACCATTTCCTGGTAACAATGGTCGCAATAACGCCTATCGCCGCCTACCCTCTGGCAGGCGGAGCAGATGAAGGCCCCGCAGCGGCTGCAGCGGGTGACCGCCCTGACGCCGGGATGGAAGGCGCAGGTGGCCACAATCTTGGCCGCCACCGGCCCGCGCTCCGGCGCCCGGTGCGCCTCCACTCCGGAAACCTGGGTGCCGCCCCCGTAAACGGCCCTCTCCGCGCATGAAGGGCAGAGGAGGCGGCCTCCCATGGGACGCAGGCAGCGCGAGCAATAATGGCC
Source organism: Actinomycetota bacterium (assembly GCA_030019255.1). NCBI lineage: Bacteria > Bacillati > Actinomycetota > Actinomycetota bacterium. The sequence continues at coordinate 59,426 of JASEFK010000004.1, read as the reverse complement.
GCCGCATTCCGGGCAGGACGCCGCGGCCGGCTCCTCGGGATGCGCGGCGCAGCGCGGCACGTCCACGGACACATCCTTCCTTTCCTGCTCCGGGCCCGCTCCCGCGGGCCCGCTATGATTTATTCGACAAGCGAGCCCGGCGCCTGAAACCGAGCGGGCCCATCACCCCTCCGTTCCGCGACCCGCCTCCCGTGCCAGTCCTCACCAACCGGTGAAGAGGGCCATCAGGACCACGACCAGGTTGTAGAGCGCGTGGGCGGTCATAGAGGCGTATAGGGAGTCGGTCTTCTCGTAGAGGTAGGCCAGGACCATGCCCACCAGGACCAGGGAGATCATGTACAGGGGCTGGAAGTGCAAAGCCCCGAAGATGAGGCCGTTTATGGCCACCGCGGCCCGCGGTCCCATCTTCCTGCGCAGGGCGGAGTAGAAAAGCCCCCGAAAGAAGATCTCCTCGAAGACGGGGGCCAGCAGGACCACCACCGCGATCACCAGGGCCAGCCCGCCGCCGCCTATACCCCGAAGCTGCTCCGTCTCCCCAGCCGAGGGCGGCCTGCCTGCGACGAGGTAGAACAGGAAATAGAGGGCGAAGAAGGCGGCGTAGCTCAAGGACAGGGCCGCCGCGCTGCCGCCCAGGCCAGAGAGCAGCGTCTTCCATGGCCGCCCCCAGACCAGGCCCAGTTCCTCCCGCCCCCTCCCGTGGCGTTTCAGTATCCAGACCGTGCACAGGAGGATGAGGGGACAGAAGAAGAGGGCGTAGGACAGGTACTCGTAGAAGAGCGGGTTATCGGTGGTGAGGAGGAGCGCCACGCCCACCAGGTTATAGATCCCGAAGATGACGAAGAGGGCCACGGTGACCTCGGAGAGCTTCCAGTCCGCCCTCCACCAGCGGTGTTCCCGGCGGTCCTCCGGCTCGGGAGGCTCCGCGACCGGGGGAGCGGAAAGGGGCGGGGCGGGCAGGTAGTAGCCGGTTGGCGAGCAGGCCGGAGGGGGCACCGGCAGAGGATGGGGCGGCGGGTAGTAGGGAGGCGGCACGTACGGGCCGGCCCCCGGAGCGGCAGGCGGCGCATAGGGGCCTTGCCCCCACGCCGGTTGAGGTATCGGTCGGGGAAGGCAGAAGGGGCAGTGGTGCCGGTAACCCGCGAGGTGGTCGCACTCGGCGCACACCGCCCGACCGCAGGAGACACACAGGGCAACCGCCCGGCGCTGGTGATGCCAGTGGCAGCTCGGCCCCTCCTCCTCCCGGCTTCCGGCTTCCCGGTCTTCCCCGGACATTCAGGTCTCCAGAACCAGCTCCGCTATCTGCACCGCGTTGAGGGCGGCGCCCTTGCGCAGGTTATCGGCCACCACCCAGAAATTGAGGGCCCGGGGACAGGAGAGGTCGGCCCGGATACGACCCACGTAGCAGGAGTCCTTTCCGGCGGCGTCCATGGCCAGCGGGTAGCGGAAGGCCTCGGGCTCGTCGACGACCTCCACCCCCGGCGCCGCGGCCAGTATGCGCCTGGCTTCCTCCGGGGGGATGGGGTCCTCGAACTCCGCGTTCACCGACTCCGAGTGGCCCACGAAAACGGGTACGCGCACCGTGGTGGCGGATACGGGGAGGTCCGGAATTCCCATGATCTTCCTGGTCTCCTCCACCATCTTCATCTCTTCCTTGGTGTATCCGTTGGGGAAGAAGACGTCTATGTGGGGCAGGCAGTTGAAGGCTATGGGGTGGGGATAGACTACGGGGACCGGGTCCTCCCCCCTGAGCACCGCCTCCGCCTGGGTTCGGAGCTCCTCCACGGCCTCCCTGCCAGTCCCGGACACCGACTGGTAGGTGGAGACCACCACCCGGCGCAGGGGAGAGCGGTCGTGGAGGGGCTTGAGCACCACCACCATCTGGATGGTGGAGCAGTTGGGGTTGGCGATGAGTCCCTGGTGGTCGAAGGCCGCCTCGGGATTGACCTCCGGAACCACCAGGGGAACCCCGGGATCCATGCGGAAGGCGCTGCTGTTGTCTACCACCAGGGCCCCCGCGCGCACGGCGTGGGGGGCGAAACGCCGTGATATTTCCGCACCGGCGGAAAAGAGGGCCAGGTCGATGCCCTCGAAGGAGCCTTCGTCCAGGACCTGTACCTCGATCTCCTCGCCCCGGAAAGGGAGGCGCCTTCCCTTGGAGCGCTCCGAGGCCAGGAGGCGCAGCTCGGACACGGGGAAATCCCGCTCCTCTAGGATCTCCCGCATGGTCATCCCCACCATGCCCGTGGCTCCCACCACGGCTACGCGGTATTCCCTTCGCATGGCCGCCGCCTCCCGTTCAGGCACTCAAGGTCAGGCCCTCATGACCACCCCGCGGTCCAGGCCGAACTTGGCATGTATGGCCCGCACGGCCTTCTCCACGTCCTCCGCCCGGATGACGCAGCTTATCTTGATGGTCGAGGTGCTTATCATCTCTATGTTGATGTCGTTCTCCGCCAAGGCGGCGAACATGTCTGCCGCCACTCCCGGGTGGGTGCGCATGCCCGCCCCCACCAGGCTTACCTTGGCGATGTCCCGATCCACGCTGACGCCGCCCGCCCCCAGCTCCTCGGCCACCCGGGCGGTTATCTCCTCCGCCTTCTGCAGGTCCTCCTTGCTCACCGTGAAGGAGATGTCCGTCCGCTGGTTCTCGCTCACGTTCTGGATGATCATGTCCACGTTTATGTTCTCCGCCGCCAGGGCCTTGAACAGGGTGGCGGCCACGCCCGGGCGGTCCGGGACGTTGAAGACGGTGACCTTGGCCTCGCTCACGTCGTGGGTTACGCCGCTGATGATGGCCTTCTCCATGCGCTCGTCCTCTTCGGTTATCCAGGTGCCTTCCTCCTGGGAAAAACTGGATCTCACGTGAATCACCACCCCGTAATTCCTCGCGAATTCCACGCTGCGCAGCTGCAGGACCCTGGCCCCGGTGGCGGCCATCTCCAGCATCTCCTCGTAGGAGACCCGGCTCAGCTTCCGCGCCTCGGGCACCACCCGGGGGTCCGCGGTGTACACCCCGTCCACGTCGGTGTAGATCTCGCACACCTCCGCCCCCAGGGCGGCGGCCAGGGCCACCGCCGTGGTGTCCGAGCCTCCCCGCCCTAAAGTGGTTATCTGGTCGTCCAGGGAGACGCCCTGGAAGCCGGCCACGATCACCACGCTTCCCTTTTCCAGCTCCTCGAGTATGCGTCCCACCTTGACGTCCAGGATCTTGGCCTTGGTGTGGGCGCTGTCGGTGACGATGCCCACCTGGGCCCCGGTGAAAGATATGGCCTCGTGTCCCAGCTCGTGCATGGCCATGGAGAGCAGGGCCACGGAGATCTGCTCCCCGGTGGCTAAGAGCATGTCCATCTCCCTCTCCCGGGGCCGGGAGGTGATCTGGTAGGCCAGCTCCACCAGCCGATCGGTGGTGTCCCCCAGGGCGGAGATCACCGCCACCACGTGGTAGCCCTTCCGGCGGGTGTCCGCGATGCGCCTGGCCACGTTCTTTATCTTCTCCGTGTCGGCCACGGAAGTCCCGCCGAACTTCTGTACCAGGATCCGCTGCCTGTCCATTTTCCAGATATTACCTATCGACGCGCGAACTGCCTTTCTCCAGGCTTTTTCTCTTTTTACGCCCGGGCCCCGCGGCTGTCAAGGCGTTAGAGGTCATGCCTGCCCTTGAGGGCCCTTCCCAGGGTGACCTCGTCCGCGTACTCCAGGTCCCCTCCCACCGGCAGGCCGCTGGCGATGCGCGTGGCGCGCACCCCTAGGGGCTTGAGGAGGTTGGCCAGGTACATGGCCGTGGCTTCCCCCTCCACCCGCGGGTTGGTGGCGATGATGACCTCCCGGACCCCGTCCCGGCGCACCCTCTCCAGAAGTTCCCGGATGCGCAGCTCCTCCGGCCCGATGCCGTCGATGGGGGAGATGGCCCCGCCCAGCACGTGGTAGAGGCCCCGGAACTCCCCCGTCCTCTCCACGGCCACTATGTCCTGGGGGCGTTCCACCACGCATACCAGGGTTAGGTCGCGCCGGGCGTCCGCGCAGTACTCGCAGAGCTCCCCCTCGGCGAAGTTGAAGCAGCGGCTGCAGTAGGATATCTTTTCCCTCGCCTCCATGATGGCCTGGGCCAGGGACCGGGCCTCCTCGGGAGGGACCTTCAGGAGGTGAAAGGCGAGTCTCTGGGCCGTCTTGGGCCCGATCCCGGGGAGTTTGGAAAGTTCTTCCACCAACCTCGCCAGGGGGGGCGTGTACAGCACTTCCCCTCCTAAAAGAGTCCCGGTATCTTCAAGCCCTTGGTGAAGGCCCCCAGCCTTTCCTCCGCCAGCTCGCGGGATTTCCTGAGCGCCTCGGTGACCGCCGCAAGGACCAGGTCCTCTAGCATCTCCACGTCCTCGGGGTCCACCACCTGGGGATCGATCTTTATCTCCAGGATGTTCTGCTGCCCGTCGGCCACTGCCTTCACCATCCCTCCGCCGGAAGTGGCTTCCACCCTCTCCTCGGCCAGGGCCTCCTGCGCCTCCAGCATCTGGCGCTGCAACTTCTGGGCCTGTTTCATCATCTTTTGAAGATTCCCATTCATGCTCGACCTCCTCGTCCCCCGCTCCCGGCACGCCGGGCTGGCCGCCCGCGCCACGCTTCGCGGGAGCCTCACTCCTGGAGCTTTATCTCCTCCACCATCTCTGCCCCGAAGATGTCCTTAAGCAGCTTCACCTTGCCAGCCTCTCCGGCCCCGGCTTCCTTTTCCACCGGGGCAGCGACCTCCTTTTCCACGTCCTCCGGCGCCCGCCGCGGCGCCGTCTCCGGCTGCCGCTCGACGGCGCCTTCATCCTCGCCCGTATCAGGAATGCCCCCGGCCTCTCCCTCCCTTGCCGCCCGCCTCGACCGGACGGAGGAACCGCGGGACTTCCCCACCGGAGCGGGAGCCTCTGCCGACCCCCGGCCTCCCTCCTCCAGGACGGCGCTCACCCGCAGGGGCGCCCCCAGCACCTCCTCCAGGGCCCGCTCCACGACGCGCCTGTGGTTTTCCTTGCTCAGCTCACGGTAGTGAAAGGAGCGGTCGGAAGGGAAGGAGATCACCAGCTCGTCGCCCTCCAGGCGGAGGGGCTTTCCCTCCAGCAGCAGGGCGTGGGTCGGGACTTTTATCTCCCGCACTCGCTCCTTGACCCGAGCCCAGGACTTCCGCACCGCCGCCAGGTCCAGCCCGGCCGCGGAGGAGTCCTCGCGGGAAACGGCCGCTGCCGGTTCCTCGACTACCGCTTCCGGCTCCTCGCGGGGCCCTTCTGGTTCCGCGGCCACCTCCGCCGCTCCCGCCTCCGCCTTTATTTCTTCCGGCCCCGCGCCTGCCGCCTCCGCCTCCGTTACCGCCGCGGCCGCGCCCCCGGAGCGGGTCGCAGCCCTCCCAGTGCGGGCCTCCCCCCGGAGCGCCGCGGTGGCGGCCTCCCGGTGCGCCATCCCCTCCAGCTTTCCCTCCAGCCTCTTGAGGCGGGCGAGGATGGCCTCCGGGGTGCCCTCCAGGTCTTCCCGGGCCATGGCTATCAGGGCGCTCTCCAGGACCAGGCGGGGGGAGGAGGACTGCTTCATCTCCTCGCGGGCGCGCCCCATGGCGGCGATGAAGTGCAGGGTTCTCTCCGGCGAAAGGAGGGAGGCCTGCTCGCGCAGCCTGCGCAGGGAATCCTCGTCCACCTCCAGGTCCACCGCCCCGAGGTCGGCGTGCTGGAGGAGGAGGACCTTGCGAAAATGTTCCTGGACCTGGGCCGCGAAGTGTGCCAGGTCCCTCCCCTCCTCGTGAACCCTCTCGACCATGGAAATCACCGCCTGGAGGTCGCCCCCGATGAGCGACTCTCCCATCTCCAGCAGCACCTCGTCCTCTATGAGCCCCAGGAAGCCCGCGGCATCGGATTCCTCCACCACCCCATCCCCGTAGCTGGCCAACTGCTCCAGCGCCACCAGGGCATCGCGCACCGATCCCCTCGCCCGGCGGGCTACCAGGCGCAGGGCCTCCGGGGTGACCCGGTAGCCCTCCTCCCCGGCCACCCTCCGGAGGTACTCGGCCAACAGGGGGGCGGGGACGCTGCGGAAATCATGCCTCTGGCAGCGGGAAAGGATGGTCTGCGGGAGCTTGTGGGGCTCGGTGGTGGCCAGGACGAAGACCGCGTGGGCCGGCGGTTCCTCCAGCGTCTTGAGGAAGGCGTTGAAGGCCTCCTTGGTTATCATGTGGGCCTCGTCGAGGATGTAGACCTTGACCCGCGAAGAGGCGGGGGTGAAGATAACCCTCTCCCGCAGGTCCCGGATGTCGTCTATGCCGCGGTTGGAGGCCGCGTCTATCTCCACCACGTCCACCGAGGTGCCGTCGGTTATGGAACGGCAGGAGGAGCAATGGTTGCAGGGGTTGGGGGTGGGGCCCTCCTCGCAGTTCAGGGCCTTGGCCAGGATGCGCGCGGTGCTGGTCTTCCCCGTTCCCCGCGGGCCGGCGAAAAGGTAGGCGTGGGCGATGTTCCCGGAGCGGACGGCGTTGGCCAGGGTCCGGGTCACGTACTCCTGGCCCACCACCTCCTCGAAGGTCTGGGGGCGCCACTTGCGGTAAAGCGAGATGTAAGCCAATTCCTATCTTCTCCCGGCCTTCTAACATCGGATGATCGCGGGCAAATATATGTGATCGTGCACCCGCCTTCGACTCCCGACCCCGAGCGCTACGCCGGTAGCCTGCTCCGGTCAGGTTGGTCTGCGGCACCCGGGAAGATTTGCTTACCGCTGCTTCCTTCCGGACCTGACGGGGTTCGCAAGTTCCCGTTGCGCAGGACCCGACCTTCAACGCCGCTTGCCGGCGCGCCATACTCAAGACCGGAGAGCCTCAGTTGGGAATTAAGCCCCGCTATAGCGGATTGCGGGTACAGGGCACCGCTAGCTCCCCGCCTAGCACGATCACGTTATAAGTATAGCACGCTGCCGCGACCTCCGCCGCCGCCCGGCCGAAAGCTTTTCTCCTTTATGTGGAGTTCTCTCTAAACCTATTCTTTACGCGAACGCCGGGAGCGGAAACCCCGGCGTCGGGTTCCGCACACCCATCACCGGGAAGCCGCTACCCGCGACCTCCGCCCGGAGGCTGCCCGGCCCCCGGGGGAAGGGGAGGGAGGCCGGCGTGTATAATCGGCGTGTATAATAAGAGTTGAAGAGGGAGGCTGGATGAACGAGGAATCGGTAAGGGAACGGGCTTCCACCGGCATCCCCAGGCTCGACGAGATGATGGACGGCGGGCCGTACCGGGGTTCGGTGACCCTGGTTCTGGGGGCACCGGGAACTGGAAAAACCTGCCTGGGACTGGAATTTATCGCCAGGGGCGCCGAAGAATTCGGGGAACCGGGGCTCATAGTGACCTTCGAGCACTTTCCCAAGAAGCTCCTGCGCGACGCCATTTCCCTGGGCTTCGACCTCCAGGACCTTGAGCGCAGAGGCCTGGTGCGCATCCTCTTCACCTCTCCCGAGATCTTCTTCGAGCAGGCCCAGGCCTCCGGGGGGCTCCTGGACACCATGGTGCAGGAGCTGGGAGCGCGCAGGATACTCGTGGACTCCATCTCCCACCTGGAGAGGCTCACCCGCGACCCGGTAAAGATGCGGGAGATTGCCTTCACCTTCACCAACGCCCTCCTCCGGCACGGCCTCACCGCCCTGGTAACCCAGGAAGACCCGGGCATCACCGGCGACATGGCCGCCGCGCAGTACGGCATCTCCTACCTGGTGGACGCGGTCATCATCCTGCGCTACGTGGAGCTCGATTCCTCCATCGCCCGCGCCATGCTGGTGCTCAAGCAGAGGGCCAGCTCGCACGACAAGTCCATAAGGGAGTTTCGCATCACCGAACGGGGAATCCTGATCGGCGAGCCGTTCTCCGACCGGGAGGGGGTGCTCTCCGGCCTGCCCCGCAAGAGGGAGATCGACGCCTTCGTCGAGGTGTTCGGCCCCAAGGGGAAAGCCGGGAAGGGGGAGGTGAAGTAGGTGGCGGAAAAGATCCTCATCGTGGACGACGATCGCGAGATGGTGGAGCTGATCGAGCTCTTCCTGGGGAACGCGGGGTACACCACCGTCTCGGCTTTCTCCGGCGAGGAAGCGCTGGAGAAGACCTTCCGGGAAAAGCCCGACCTCATACTCCTGGACATCATGATGCCCAGGGTGGACGGTTGGGAGGTCCTTCGCCGCATCAAGAACGATCCCGAAGCGAAGGACACGCCGGTGGCCTTCATCACCGCCCGCACCCAGAACATCGATAAGATGATCGGGCTCTCGGTGATGAAGGCGGCGGGCTATATCACCAAGCCTTTCAGCAAGCAGGAGCTGCTCACCGAGGTGAGGCGCATCCTGGACGAGCGCAGGCGCAGCTCGGGCTCTTCCTAGGGACCCGGGCGCGAATTCTGGCCGAGAAGGGGAGAGCGGTGACGTCCTACGACTGGCTGAAGACCTTTTCCCTCTTCCTGTGGTTCTACAACACCTCCGCCACCGCCCTGGTGCTGGTCTATTTCTACGGAATATGCCGGCTGGCGGAGGACAAGTTTGGGGGTCGCACCTATCCTTTTCTCATCATCCCCTTCTTCCTCCTCATGGGGCTGAGCACGTTCATCTTCTCGGTGGGAGAATCGATAGTGGCCATATATCTTCACCTGGCGATCTGGCCGGCGCTGGCGGGCGTCTGCCTTTTCGTGGTGGTCTACCGGGCTTACCGCCTGATGCTGGGAAGATGATCTACCTGTCCTCGTCCCTGTACATCATCGGGCCCCTCTCCGTGGGGGCCATGCTGCTGCTGCTCATGTCCCTCAGTAGGAGGCTGGGAGAGGCCCTGGAGATACCACCCTATTACCGCCTCTTCGGCCTGTCGGTCTTCTTCTTCCTCCTCCCCCTGCCCGTCTCCTGGACTCTTCTCATGCTCGGGGCCTGGGGGCTCCCCGAACCCGACCCCCGCACCGGCCTGGTGATAAAGCTGCTGGTGGCCTCCATCCCCATGACCGTCGCCATATCCCTGGCCCTGCCCACCGTGGCCAGGTACTGGAGCTGGATATGGGGGGAGCTTCGCGGTGCCCGCCCGGAGGAAGGTGAGGGGGATGAACAGGCGCGTTAGCCCACCCCTTCTTGCCGCCTCAGCACCCCTCCTGCCGGCCCTGCTCTGCCTGGCCTTCACGGCGGCGGGTTGGAGGGCCGCAGGGGTGGCTTTCGCCGCCTTAACACTGGCATCGATTCCCGTTTCCACTTTCTTTCTCCTCAGGCACTCCGCCCGGCGGAGCCGTCCCGCTCACCCTTCCATGGTCCGGTGGGAAGCCTTCCTCTCCCTCCTCCCCGTGCCCGCCATACTGGTGGACGGGAGCGGGCGCATCCTGGGAACCAACGCCGCGGCCCGCGATCTGCCCCGCCAAGCGGGGCACCATGGCGCCCTGGAGCCCGGCGGCCGCCTCGACCAGGCCTTCCTGCCCCCCTTCTTCGGGAGCTGGTCCCTCTATCTGGAGAAGGCCCGTAGCCAGGGGGGGACCCTGGAGCGCGATTTCGAGCAGTACTTCCTCGAGGACCGCTCCGGGGTATGCCGCGTGCGGATAAGTCCGGCTAATACGGCTTCCCGGGAGGGGTCGCGGGGCGACCTCTTCCTGGTGCTCGTGGAAGACATCACCGCCGAGGCCCGGGAAAAGGCGGTTCTCAGGGAGGTCTCGGAACGCGAGGCGGGCATTTTCGAGAGCGTGCCCGTAAAGATCGCCGTACTGGACCGCAACTTCCGAGTCCTGCGCTGCAACCGGTCCATGCAGGAGTGGGTGATCGAGGCCATGGGCATCGATCCGCAAGAGCTCGAGGGGCTGCCCGCCCTGGACATCATGCCCCAGGAATTCCGTGCCGACTGGAAGCACATCCTGCGGCGGGTGTTGGTGGAGGGGCGCTCCTTCGAGCAGCCGCGGGTGCACCAGGTGGTGGGGGGGACGGACCACTTTCACCGCGTCCGCCTTCATCCCCTGCTGGACGAACAGGGCAACGTGCGGGAGGCCCTGCTCCTCTTCGAGGAGGTGAGCGAATACGTGCGCCTGGAGCGCCGTCTGGCCGAGACCACCGACTACCTCAACCTGCTCATCGAGAGCCTCAACGACGGTTTCTACGCCATGGACGCCGATGGCCGTTTTACCTTCTGTAACCAGGCCTTCCTGGACATGCTGGGCCTCGCACATCCCGACGAGCTCATGCGCAAGGAGCCCCGGGACGTCGTGGTCCCGGAAGAGGTGGACAAGGTGGAGCGGATGTTAGAGAGGCGTCGCCGCGGAGAGAAGGTCTTCTTCGAGACCTCGCTGCGCCGCGCCGATGGATCCCCGCTTCCGGTGCAGATAAGCTCGGCGCCTGTCTTCCGGGGAGGTAACCTGGTGGGTATCGTGGGCATCGCCCACGACCTCAGCGAGCGCCGGCGACTGGAGGCCATGGTGGAGCAGAGCCACCAGGACCTGGAAAGGGCCTACGAAGAGCTCTCCGTGCTGGACAAGATGAAATCGGACTTCATAGCCATCGCCTCCCACGAACTGCGCACCCCCCTCTCCATCATCAAGGGATACGCCGACGCCTTCCAGTTCGGCGAGCTGGGAGAGCTCACCCCCTTCCAGATGGACAAGATTCGGATAATCAACGCCCGAGCAGACCAGATGACCAAGATCATCAACGACCTCCTGGACATCACTCGCCTGGAAGAAGGCCGCCTGGTAGGGAAGAAATGGCCCGCCCCCGTGGAAGAGCTGATCGCCAACGCGGTCTCGGAATACGGGAACCAGGCGGCGGAAAGGGGATTGGGCCTCGTATCCTCCGTGGAGGAGGGGCTTCCCCCGGTGAGCGTAGACGTGTGGAGGGTCCACCAGGTGCTGGAGAACCTCATCGGCAACGCCATCAAGTTCACTCCCCCGGGCGGGACCGTGGAGGTCTCCGCCCGCCGCTCGCGGGAGGAGGGGATGGTGGAATTCGAGGTCCGGGACACCGGGCCCGGCATCCCCCTCCACGAGCAGAGGAGGTTGTTTACCATGTTCTACCAGGTGGAGACCGACTCCACCCGCTCCGCCGGCGGCCTGGGGCTGGGGCTGGTCATATCCAAGGGCATCGTGGAAAGCCACGGTGGTCGCATCTGGGTGGAAAGCGAGCCGGGAAAGGGGTCTTCCTTCAAATTCACCCTTCCCGTCCACGAGGGGGAATGAGACGTGCAGCCCATCTCCCGCGGTGACCGCGGACTTCCGGTGGCCGACGTCCAGAAAAGGCTCCACGAACTGGGTTATTCGCCGCCGGGCATGGAGGCGGAGATGCGCGAGCTCTCCTTCGGTGAGGCCACAGAGGCGGCAGTGCGCCAGTTCCAGTCCGCCCGCGGACTGCGACCGGACGGCCGCGTGGACGAGGTCACCTGGCGCGAGCTGGTGGAGGCCTCCTTCCGCCTCGGCGACCGCTTCCTCTACCTGCGCGTGCCGCCCTTCCGCGGCGACGACGTGAGGGAGCTCCAGTCCTACCTCAACCGACTGGGGTTCAACGCCGGCCGCGAGGACGGCATCTTCGGCCAGGACACCGACCGGGCACTGCGTGCCTTCCAGCACGACATGGGCCTTCCCGTGGACGGGATCGCCGGAACCTCCACCATCTCCTGCCTCCTGCGACTGAGGCACGCCATGAAGGAGACCAGCGTGGCCGTGGTCCATGAGGCCCTTAGGGACGGCGAGGACCGCGGCCTGAGGGAACGGCTAGTGGTGCTGGACCTCGACCCGGATCAGATCGAGCTCGCGGAGGCACTACGCCGTGCTTCCCTGGTTCTGCGTGATATGGGAATATTTACCATATTGACCGGGGGCCCCGCCGCGCCCGCGTCGGAGAGCCAGCGGGCCCAGGCGGCCAACCAGAGGGGGGCGGACGCGGTCGTTGGTTTCCGCCCCGGCGATTCCGACCGGGTCAGCGTCTTCTTCTTCGGAAGTAAAAAGTACTTCTCTCCCCGCGGCAGGCGGCTGGCGGAACTCGTGGCTTCCCGGATGAAGGATGCGCTCGGCGTCCCCGTGCCCTCTCCCGAGGCCCGGAGTTACCCCCTGCTGAGGGAGACCCGCATGCCCTGCGTGGTCGTGGAATGGCCTCCCGGCCTGGAAATACCGGCGGGGCTGGGCCCGGCCCTGGCGGGGGCAATCGCCGCCTACTTCAATCCTCCCGAGGATAAGGGGGAGAGCTCCTGACCCTCAGCGGCACTCCGCGCGTACGGATGGTAGTGGGGATGCACCTCGTGGGGGAACTCGTAGGGGAAGCGCAGGGCCGGCTTCAGGAAGGCGGGGGCTCGATGTCCTCGATGATCACCTCCACATCCTCCACCTTCACGTCGGTAAGGCCCTCCAGGTACTCCCGTACCTTTTCCCTCACCTCCCGCGCCAGTGAAGGAAGGTTCACCCCGTATTCCACCCTCAGGTGGACGCCCAGGCGGTATGCCCCCTCGACGTTTTCCACCTTGATGCCCTTGTGCACGAACTCCCGCTTCACCCTGGAGGCCAGGCTGTCCACCGGGCTGCGGTAGCAAGATACCACCCCCGGCACCTGGCAGGCCGCCTGCGCCGCCAGGGTGGCGATGGCCTCCCGGGACACCTCCACGCCCTCGCCCTTCATGGTCACCTTAGAGCTCCTTGGTCCCATGCCTTATGGAGCTTATAACCACCGTGCCGTCGGACACGTTGAAGCGCATGGTCCGTCCGTAATTGCCTCCGGTGTCCTCCGCCACTAGGGGGATTTTAAGCTCCCGCAGCGTCCTCTTGGCCGCCTCCACGTTCCTCTCCCCTATCTGCATCCCGATGGCCGGGCCGGGAACGTTCTTGGGGTTGGTGGCGCCGGGGATGGTGAACATGCAGGCTCCGCCAGCTATCTTGGCCTTGATGTCCTTCCGCCGGGATCCCAGCTTCTCCATCTCCTCCACCATGGCCCTTATGGCGGTGTCGGCGCAGCGGCCCGGCTTCCCCGGCTTGCTTATGGCCCTGGAATCGGGCAGCATGATGTGGGCCAGGCCGCCGATCTTCTTCTTCTCGTCGTAAAGGGCCACGCCCACGCAGCTCCCCAGGCCGAAGCTGGCCAGGATGTGGGGGTTGTGGGTCACGTAGTATTCGGCCACGCCCACGTTGATCACTTTCTCGGTCAGGGTCTCCTCCGTCAATCCGCCGTCACCCCAAGCCTTCCCAGGATGATGTCCAGGGACCCCAGGTCCGGGAACAGGATCAGGTGTCCCCTTATCTTGTGCTGCAGGACGTCGAATTCCGTCTCGATGACCAGGACGTAGTCCTCGGACTGGCTTATCTCCACCAGGATGAAATCGATGATGGCCCCCGCCATGTCCATGGCGAAGCCGGGCACTGAGGGCTTCAGGAGTATGCCGGTCATCTGGGAGAGGGCGTTGAGGTAGGAACCGGCCAGGATGCTTCCCGTCTCCTGGAGGGCGGACTGTTCTACCACCGTGAGCTCCCCGCCCTCCGTGCCGGAGACCATGAGGTGGGCCAGCTCCCGGGCGCTGTGCTCCTCCAGCAGGAGGAGCATGCTGCCCGAGGCGTCTCCGCTTATGTGCAGGTAGATGCCCACCACCGGCGTCTCCGCCCCGCCCACCAGGTCGGAGACCTTGACCAGGGGGACCAGGGAAGCACGGGGTACGCTCAGCATCACCTTCTTGTCCACCATGGTGGAAAGGGCTACGGCGGCGTTTCCCGAGCCAATGTTCCCCACTTCCCTCAGCGCGTCCAGCTGGAGGGGGGTAAGCCCTTTCCTTTCGGCCATGACTCCTCCTTTCCCGGTCCTCGTGCCCGACGCCCCTGTATTATCAGGATATCAGGCTCGGTATGTCCAGTATGAGCGCCACCTCGCCCGTGCCCAGGATGGTGGCGCCGCCGAAACCCTTTATCCCCTTCAGGAACTTGTCCAGGCTGGTGATGACGATCTCCTGCTGCCCCAGCAGCTCGTCCACGGCTATGGCCACCGTGCGAGGCGTTACCTCCACCACCACCACGGGGAAGGTTCCCCGGCCGTCCTCGTCCGGCAGGCCCAGGCAGCGGGCCAGTCTCAGCAGGGGCAGGGTCTCGTCGCGAAGGAATATCACCTCCTGGTTGGAGACGTACCTTATCTCGTGCGAGGATACCACGGCCGTCTCCGAGACCGTCCCCAGGGGGATGGCGTAGGTCTCACCCTGCACCCTGACCAGCAGCGCCTGGATGATGGCCAGGGTGAGGGGCAGCTTCATGGCGAAGGTCGTCCCCTCCCCCCTGCTGGTCTTCATGACCAGCATCCCCCCGAGGGACTCCACCTTGCTGCGTACCACGTCCAGGCCCACCCCCCGTCCCGAAACCCCGCTCACCTCCTGGGCGGTGGAGAAACCCGGCGTGGTCAAGAGACGCAGGATGTCCTCGTCGCTGAGACTCTTCTTCTCCTCCGGGGACACCAGCCCCGCCCGAACCGCGGCCTCGTAGATCTTGCGTTCGTCGATCCCCTGGCCGTCGTCGGAGACCTCTATGGACACGTAGTTGCGGTCCCTCCTGGCGGCCAGCCGGATGCTGCCCCGCCGGGGCTTTCCTCGTGCCTCCCTCTCCTCCGGGCTGTCTATGCCGTGGTCCACGGCGTTGCGCAAGAGGTGCATAAGGGGATCGCTGATCTCGTCCAGGATGGTTCGGTCCAGTTCGATGTCCCTCCCCTCCATGGTGAAATCGATCTCCTTCCCCCGGCTCTTGGCCAGGTCGCGCACCATGCGCGGGAAGCGGTTGAAGATATGGTCTACGGGAACCATGCGCGTCTTCATCACCTCATCCTGGAGATCGGCGGTGAGGCGCGCCGTCTGCGCCAGGGCTTCCTTGAGCTCGGGAATGTTGTAGGAGGAGGCTATCTCCTGCAGCCGGGTACGGTTTATCACCAGCTCCCCGATGAGGTTCATGAGGTTGTCCAGCCTGGCGATGTTCACCCTGACGCTCTGGGTGCGCACCGGTGCCGCCACCGGATGCTCGAGCCCGGGAGGTGGCTCCGGAGCCACCCTCTCGACGGCCTCCCGCGATTCCTCCTCCGCCTCCACGACCGCGGACTCCCCGGCGGCCAAGAACTCCACGTCCGAGACCTCGGCTATGGTCATCAGGTCGCGACGCAGGCTTTCCTCGCTCTCCGCGGTGAGCAGGCTGACCTCGAAGGAGCGCTCGAACTTCCCGTCCTCCAGCTCCTCCATGGAGGGTTGGGAGCCGGTTATCCTTCCCACCCGGGAGAGCTTCTTGAAGATCATGAACACCCGCACCGACTTCAGGGCGCAATCCCTGTCCAGGGTCACCCGCAGGCGCACCTCCCTCTCCCTTCCGGGGGGCCTTTCCGCCCCCTCCCCCGGAAGGGCCCCGGCCTCTCCCACCCCTTCTCCGCTCGGGCTGGGCGCCTCGCGGTCTTCCGACTTGCCGTATCGGACCGCGACCTCGTAGGAGGGCCTCCCTCCTCCGGAAGCCTCCCGCAGGGCCTGGATGACCGGCTGGGTGTCCACGGTCCGGCCGCTCTCCTCGGCTATGGCCGCCAACATGGACCCCAGGAGGTCGAGGCAGCTGAAGAGGAGATCCACGATTTCGGTGGTGGCCTCCATGTCCCCGCTGCGCAGCCCGTCGAGGACATTCTCCATCTCGTGGGTCAGCTCCGTCAGCTGGTCGAAGCCCATGGTGGCGGACATACCCTTCAGGGTGTGCGCGGATCGGAAGATCTCGGTGAGCACGTCGGAGTTCCCGGGATCCTTTTCCAGTTCCACCATGGCCTGGTTCAGGGCTTCGAGGTGTTCCTGGGCTTCGTTGATGAACAGTTCCTTGTACTGGGAAACGTCCATGTCCATGGGCCGTCACCTCGAAGGCTCCTGCTCGGGCGCCTGCAAAAGCTCCAGGACCTTCTCCGGTATCTTCTCCAGGGAGACCACCCAGTCCACGTGGCCCCTGTCGATGGCCACCTTGGGCATGCCGAACACCAGGCAGCTTGCCTCGTCCTGGGCGATGGTGCTTCCCCGGTTCTTCTTTATCCTTTCCATCCCCCTGGCCCCGTCCGATCCCATCCCGGTCATGATTACCCCGATGGTCCGGGGGCCGAAGGTCTCGGCGGCGGTGATCATGGTGGTGTCGATGCGGGGGGTGGCCCCGGTGCGGTTGGCGGAATCCATGAGCTCCACCCTCCCCAGCCCGCTGCGGTCCAAACTCACGATGAGATCCTTCCCCCCGGGGGCCACCAGTACCGTTCCCGGCTTGATCTCCTCTCCCTCCTCGGCCTCCCGGATCGGTAGTTCCGATATGGCGTTTAGCCGGGCGGCGAAGGAGCGGGTGAAAACGCTGGGCATGTGCTGGACGATGACTATGGCCGCCGGGATGTCTCGGGGAAACATGGGCATGATCTCCGCCAGGGCGCGCGGCCCGCCCGCCGATGCCCCGATGACCACCAGCTTCTCCTGTCTCCCGGGCTTTATAACCGGAAGGGCCCTTCTCCTCTCCCTGGGCTTCGGGTAACCCCTTTTCACGCGTTCCCGGGCCTGGAAGGCCGTTTTTATCTTGAGGATTACTTCCTCCCGCACTTCCTTGACCGCCGAGGGATAGTGGGAGGGCTTGGTGATGAAGTCCACCGCCCCAAGCTCGAGGGCCTTAATGGTGGCCGCCGCCCCCCTCTGGGCCATGGCGCTGAGCATCACCACGGGAAGGGGCATCTTGCGCATGATGTATTCCAGGGCGGTGAGGCCGTCCATCTCGGGCATGTGGATGTCCATGGTCATGACGTCGGGTTGGAGTTCGGCGACGGCCCGGATGGCTTCCACCCCGTTGGCGGCTATTCCCGCCACTTCCATGTCCGGATCGTCGTTTATGATGTCCTTCAGGAGCTTGCGCACCAAGGCGGAATCGTCGACTATCAGCACCCTGATCTTGCGGGGCAAAAAATCCACCTCCTCCCCTTCAGGGGAGAAACGCTCAGCTCTTGAGCGCTTTCTCGACCGCCTCGATGACCTTCGAGGGCTGGAAGGGTTTGATGATGAAGTCCTTTGCCCCCGCCTCGAGCGCCTCCACCACCAGCGGCTGTTGGCCCATGGCGCTGCACATCAGTATCTTGGCGTTGGGGTCTATCTTCATGATTTGCCTGACCGCCTCGATGCCGTCCATCTCGGGCATGACGATATCCATGGTCACCAGGTCCGGCCGCATCTCCTTGTAGCGCTCCACCGCCTCCACGCCGTTCTCGGCCTCTCCGATCACCTCAAAGCCGTCCTTGGACAGGATATCCCGGATCATCATGCGCATGAACAGGGCGTCGTCGACGATCAGAACGGTCGGCGCCATCCTCCCCTCCTTTCCCTTTGGTTTATCGGAGTCCCCGGTACTCGCTTTCTTCCCGGCCATACCTCTCAGCTCCCGTCCTCTTGATGTTTACCGACGTATCCAGTGACGCCCCGGCCGCTTTGGGCTGCCGACCGGGATACTGCATTCCTATCTATATATCGAAAGCTCTCTCCCCTTTCCTAAAACCCGAGGCCGGCCATCTCCTCCATGGACAGTATCTTGGTCAGGTCTAGAAGGATGATGAGGCGGTTGTCGTGCTTCACCACCCCTTGGAGGAAGGCGGCGGACACGTCGGCGGCCAGGGAGGGGTTGGGCTCCACCGCCTCGGAGCTCACCCGCAGCACCTCGGAGACGGAGTCCACGATCATCCCCACCTTGACCTCTTCGGCCTCCACCACGATGATCCTCGTCTCGGGGCCCCGTTCCCCGGAGGGGATGTTCAGCCGTTTGGCCAGATCGATGACGGCGATTATCTGCCCCCGGAGGTTGATGATCCCCTCCACGAAGTGGGGGCTCTTGGGCATCCGCGTTATCTCCTGCATGCGGATGATCTCCCGGACCTGGGTCACCTCCACGGCGAATTCCTCTTTCCCCAGGCCGAAGACCACCAGCTGGATCTCCTCGGCTGCCCTCGCTTCCTCAGCCATTTCCATTTCCTCCCGCGCCGACCGCGCCGGCCCTCGAATTCACTATATCCCAACCGGCAGCAGCCCTCAACGAAACCTCCCGCCTAAAGCCTAAATTGCCGGTGCATGGCCCGCAGCCTGTTGGCAATTTCTTCCAATTCCTGGGCGGCGGCGGTCACTTCCTCCATGGCCGCCGTCTGTTCCTGGATGGACGCGGACACCTCCTGGGTGGAAGCCGCCGATTCCTCCGAGATGCCCGCGATGGAGCTCATGGCCTCCACCACCTTGCCACTCTTCTCGAAGATCTGCTGGGTGGCCTCGTAGATGGCGGATATCTTCTCGGCGATGGCCCTCGAGGCCTCGTCGATCTCTTTGAGCATCTCCCTGGCCTCGCCCACCACCATGTTACCCTCATCCGCGACCAGGGTGCCGCCCTCCATTCCCTGGATGGTGCGGTCGATCCCCCGCTGTATCTCCCTCACCAGGTTGGCGATCTGGGAGGCCGCCTTGGCCGACCCCTCGGCTAGGTTGCGCACCTCCCCGGCCACCACGGCGAAGCCCCTTCCCTGCTCCCCGGCGCGGGCCGCCTCGATGGCCGCGTTGAGGGCCAGGAGGTTGGTCTGGTCAGCGATGGAGGTGATAACGTCGACGATGAGACCGATCTGCGTGGAGTGCTCCCCCAACTCCCTGACTGCGTCCGCGGAGGCGTCCACGGTGGCTTTTATCTGCTGCATCTTCTCCGTGGCCCGCTGCACGGCCATCACCCCCTTGGCCACCGTCTCCTGGGCTTGCTGGCTGAAGCGGTTGGCCTCCTGGGAGCTCTCCGCCACCCGGGAGATCTCGCTCACTATCTCGCTCACCGTGTTCTGGGCCTGCACGATGGCGTTGACCTGCTCCTCGGCCCCCCTCGCCAGCTGGGAGACGGTGTTGGCCGTCTCCTGGGCCGTCTCCGTGGTCTCCCGGGACACGCCGGACATCATCTCGCTGGCCGAGGTGAGCTGGTCCGCCGTCTCCGCCTGCTCCCTCAACATGGCGCGCATGGAGTCGGCCAGGTCGTTGAGGGCCACGGCGAAGCCGCGCAGGAGCCCGCTCCTCTCCTCGTCGGCATGGACGGTGAAGTCCTTGTCACGCAGTCGCTCCAGTATCTGCCGCAGGTAACGGACGGGTAAAAGATAGACCGGCACAATGTAAAGGGCTGCCGCGGACATGGTCACCGCGATGGCGATGAAGCCGAAGAGGAGGCCCACCAGGAAGGGGTTCCAGGAGAGCTTAGCCGCCGCGCAAGCGATGCCTATGTCCAGGGCTATCCCCAGGGGAAAGACTATGGCCGAGGTGACGGTCACGAACCTGGCGATGCTCTCGGCGGTCTTCTTCATCTCCTTTTCGCGAGAGTCCATTTTCTCCCCACCCCTTCCGCGCCTCAGACCTTGAAGCCGCTCACTAGATTGTTGAGCTTCTCCGCCATGGCCGCCAGCTCGGCAGCCGCCGCGGCCATCTCCTGCATGGAGGCCGTCTGTTCCTCCACCGTGCTGGAGGCTTCCTCGGAGGAGGCGGCCGTCTCGTCGGCGATGCTGGCTATCTCCGTGATGGCCTTCAGGGCTTCCTCGTTCTCCTTCACCTGCCGCCTGGTTATCTCTGCTATCTCGCTGGCGTAGCGCGAGGTGGTCTGGATGGTCACCGCTATCTCCTGCAAGGCCCTGCCGGCCTTCTCCACCACCTCAGTGCCGCCCTTCACCTGCTCGATGGCCGAGTCTATGCTGGACCTCATGCGGTTAACCCCGGCCTCGATCTCCCTTATGAGGTTGGCTATCTGTTCCGCCGACTTCCGGGAGTTCTCCGCCAGGTTGCGCACCTCCTCGGCCACCACGGCGAAGCCCCTTCCCTGCTCTCCGGCGCGGGCCGCCTCGATGGCCGCGTTGAGGGCCAGGAGGTTGGTCTGGTCGGCCACGGAGGTAATGACGTCCACGATGATCCCGATCTGCATGAAGCGCTCCTCGAGCCCGGTGCTCGCCTCCACCACCGCCTCGGCGGCCCGGCGGATGACCTCCATGGCCGCGGCCGTATCCACCGCCGCCTCGGCCCCCCTCTGGGCGATCTCGATGGCCTCCATGGCCGCCTGGTTGGAGAGGTCGGCCTTCTCCGCCATTTCCTGGATGGAAGTGTTCATGAGCTCCATGGAGTGAGAGGTTTCCAGGACCCTCCGGGCCTGCTCCTCGCCGCCCTTGGCGATGTGCGCGATGGTGTTGGATATGTCCTGGCTGGAGGCGTTCATCTGCTGGATGACCGCCGACATCTGCTCGGCGCTGTTGTTCAGGTCGGAAGCTATGCGGCTTATCTCCGCCACCGAGCCCTGCAGGGCCCCGATCATGGCGTTGATGCTATCGGCCAGGCTGCCGAACACTCGCCGGTCACGCACCACGACGCGGCGGGTGAGGTCCCCGTCGCCGGCGGAGACCTGCTGGATCTGCCAGGTCATCTCCTTCACCGTTCCCGTTATCCACCGGTAGAGCAGGGTGATCCACGCCGCCGCCAGAACGGCCTCCAGTACCAGCAGGGCGATGAAGGCCCCCAGCGCTGCCCGGAGGAGGCCCTCGGCGGAATCCGCGTTCTCCCTGGCAGCCTCCAGTTCTCCCGCCTCGGCCGCGCGGCGGGCCCTGGACGCTCCGGCGGAAAGAACTATCAGGCCTAGCAGGCACGCCACCAGGGCCAGGACCACGAAGGCGATGCCGGCGGTAAAAGCCACTCGTCTTGTGCTCATCTTGAACCTTGTGTCGTCAACGTTCGCGGCCGCCTTATCCATGTCCCTATTCCTCCATCGCCTCGCGGCCGGAGGCCCGGGTCTCATGCTGCTGCCCGGGCTGGAAAAGCAATCCGGCCATGCTGCCACTGGCTTAATCGGCAGTCAGTCATAATAGTTTTATATTCTGTCCGCCGTCCTTCCTTCCGGGGAGCAGGTATTTGTCCGCCTTTATGCCCTTTTGCTTCCTTCCCCGGGCGGCGATCCGCTCGCCTCGACGCCCCGCGCTTCTTTCCGCAGGTCTTGCTCGTTCCCTTCGCCTTTCCCCACCTCGATTAGGGCTCCCTGCGACCGTCGGTCCCGGCCCTCCGCAACCGCTCCGGTGAGGTCGGGCTCCGTTGCCGCGGCCCTCATATCCTGGCGTAGATCCTCTCCTTCCTGCGGTAAGGCCTGAAGCTGGAACCCCCCGATCCCACGATGGTCTCGCTCTTTCCCAGGACCAGGAAGCCGCCGGCCCGCAGGCACTGCCTGAAGATGTCCAGTATCCTCGCTTGCTTCTCCCTCTCGAAATAGATGAGCACGTTTCGGCACAGAACGAGGTCCAGGTGGCGCAGGGGGGGTTTTCGCACCAGGTCCAGGAGCATGAAACGGACCGGCCTCTTGACCTCCTCCTTCACCCGGTAACCCTTCCCGTCCTGGTGGAAATATCTCCGCAGGTCCATGCCCGGCAACAGCCTGACGCTCTCGTAGTATCCTTCCCTGGCCGCCTTCAGGGCCTTGTCGTCCAGATCGGTGGCCGTGATACGCATCATCCAAGGTTCGCGCGGGTCGCATTCCCCGACGGCCTCCAGGAATAAAATGGAAAGGGAGTAAGGCTCCTCCCCGGTGGCGCAGCCGGCACTCCAGGCCCTGAGATAGTAGGAGCCGATCTTCCTCTTGTAGTTGATGATCTCCGGGATGACACTCGAGCGCAGCGCCTCGTAGACGTCCGGGTCGCGGAAGAACTCCGTGACGTTGATGGTGAGGTCGTTGATGAGCCGCTCGTACTCCTCGGGGTGCTGCCGCACGTACTGGCGGTACTGGAGATAGTCCACGCAGCCGGTGGCCCTCATGCGCACGCCTATGCGCCGCCGCAGGTAATTCGGCTTGTATTGCTTAAAGTCGAGCCCGAACTGGGAGCCCAGGTAGCGGAGGAGAAGCTCGAAGCCGATGTCCTCTCCCCCCGTGACCCCTTGCGCCTCTCCGCGCGCCTTGGCCGTCTCTTCGTTCATCGCTCTACCGTTCCCCGGAAGGGATGTCAGCGCCCCGGCCGCTCTTCTTGCTCTCGCGGGCGTGGCGGCATTCCGGCCCATCGCGGGCATGCCAAGCTTAATATTTATCGTCTCCGCGAGCGGTCCCCTTGAAGACCCTGCGCTTTTCCGTGTAAGCGTCCATCCCATGCCGCCGACCTTCCATTGCAGGACCTTTCCCGGTTCCGCCCACTACCTCCCTCCCGGCCTGGCTTTCGAGCCGGCGGGTTTTTCCCTGCGCACCAGGTGGGAGCAGATCGCGATTGGGGACCCGACCTCCCCGGCGGGGGTGCTGTATACTACAACTCATACGACGGTGCCGGTCCGCGGTCGAGGGGTGATGCGGCAATGCCCCAGAAGTTCGTGCTCGACCCCTTCGGTGACAAGTACGCTCACCGGACCTCCAGCATGCTCTCCTCGGAGATCCGGGACCTCCTGGCCGTCACCGCCCGTCGCGACATCATCTCCCTGGCCGGAGGGCTACCCTACACCCAGGCCATAGACCCCGACATGATCCTGGGCCTGGTGGAGGAGGTCATTCGCGAGGACCATGCGGCCGCCCTCCAGTATGGACCGTCGGACGGATACGCCCCGCTCAAGAGGAGCCTTGTGGAGGTCATGCGCGAAGAGGGCACCCCCTGTCTCCCTGAGGACATCATCATCACCAACGGCGCCCAGCAGGGTTTGGAAATAATTTCCAAAATATTCATAAACCCTGGAGACGACATTGTCACCGAGGCCCCGAGCTACGTGGGGGCACTCAACAGCTTTCTCAGCTACCAGCCCCGCATCCACGCCGTACCCGTCGACGAGGAAGGGATGCTCCTGGACCGCCTCGAGGAAACCCTCCGCGGTCTCTCCGGCCAGGGACGAAGGGTTAAATTCATCTACACCGTGCCCAACTTCCACAACCCCGCGGGGGTCACCATGAGCACCGAGCGGCGCTACGGCCTCCTGCAGCTGGCGGAGGCCTTCGACTGCCTGGTGGTGGAGGATAACCCATACGGGTTGTTGCGCTTCGAGGGCGAGCCCTCCCCCACCCTTCGCAGCCTTGACGAGAGCCGGGTGATCTACCTGGGAACCCTCTCCAAGATATTCTCGGCGGGCATGCGTATCGGGTGGGTAGCCGCTCCCCATCCCATCCTGGAGAAGCTCCTCCTGGCCAAGCAATCCGCGGACCTCTGCACTTCCTCCTTCACCCAGAGGGTTGCCCACCTTTATTTCTCACGCCAGGACTGGAGGGGACAGGTCAGGCAGCTGGTGGAGATCTACCGGGAGCGGAGAAACGTCATGCTCGAGGCCCTGGAGGAATACCTTTCCGGGATCGCATCCTGGACCCGACCCCAGGGCGGCCTCTTCCTGTGGGTAACCCTTCCGGAGTTCATAAAGACGTCCGACATGCTGGCCTCGGCCGTCGACGCTAAGGTGGCCTACGTCCCCGGAAGGGGTTTTTTCCCTTACGCGGGGGGGGAGAACAGCATGCGGCTTAACTTCAGCTACCCCGAGCCCGAGCTGATCTGGGAAGGCATCAGGCGCCTGTCAAAGGTGGTCAAGCGGGAGGTGGCCCTGGCCAAGGCCCTGGGCCTGGAGGGAAAGACGGACGGCCGCCCCCGCCCGGAGGAATAGGGGGTTGAGGGTGATGCGTATCGGCGTTCTCATGGGAGGCAGGTCTCTGGAAAGGGACATATCCCTGCGTTCCGGAAGGAGGGTTGCCCGGGCTCTAGAGGAGCTGGGCCACGAGGTGGTGGAGTTCGACGTGGATGAAAGCCTGGTCCCCAACCTCAAAAAGGCTGGACTTGACCTGGTCTACATAGCCCTTCACGGCAAGTTCGGCGAGGACGGTACGGTGCAGGAGCTGCTGGAGATCCTGGGCATACCGTACACAGGACCGGGCGTCTACGCCAGCGCGATGGGCTTCAACAAGGCCCTTTCCAAGGAGATCTTCATCCGCAACGACATCCCCACCCCTCCCTTCTTCGTGCTCAGCGAGGCTACCTTCGAGGAAATGGGTGCCGTGGCCGCTCTGTCCACTGCGGGGGAGAAGTTGGGATATCCGCTGGTGGTGAAGCCGGTGGCCCAGGGATCTGCGCTGGGGGTAAGGATCGTGGAGGAGGAGGACGCCCTGCCTGAGGCCGTCCGTTCGGCCCTCCATTACGACGACAGGATCCTCCTGGAGAAGTTCGTTTCCGGAACAGAGGTGGCCGTGAGCATCCTGGGCAACAGCGAGCTGGAGGCCCTACCCGTGGTGGAGGTCGTTCCCCACGCCGGCTTCTTCGATTTCGAATCCCGCTACACCCTGGGGGCCACCGACTACTACTGTCCAGCCCGCCTTCCCGAAGAGACCGCCCGGAGGGTCGTCGAGGTGGCCCTCAAGGCCCATCGCAGCCTGGAATGCCAGAACCTCTCCCGGGTGGACATCATCGTGGACCGGGAGGGCGTGCCCATGGTCCTGGAATTGAACATCAGTCCGGGGATGACCGATTCCAGCCTGCTACCCCTGGCCGCGGAGGCGGCAGGCATGTCCTTCACGCGCCTGGTGGAGCGCTTGGTCGACCTGGCCCTGGAGAAATACGCTTAATCGGGGGTGGCCTCCTCGACCTGGACGCCGATCTCCTTGAGCAACCTTTTCAGGTCCTTCTCTCCCTTGAACTCGATGACTATTTTGCCCTTTCTCTTGCCCTGCACCACCTTAACCCGCGCCTGCAGGCTGGCGGATATGAGTTCCGCGTAATGCTGGAGTTGTTTCGGCTTTTCCCTGGTTCTCTCCTTTTCAGCCCCCGCGCCGCTCAGCCTCCTGCGCACCAATTCCTCCGTCTCCCGCACGGAGAGCCCCTCCTCGATTATCCGCTTGAGGAGGATTTCCTGATACGGGTCTCCCTGAAGCGCCAGGAGCGCCCGGGCGTGGCCCACGGTGATCTCCTCCGCCACCACGGAAGCCTGAATCTCTACTGGAAGTTGAAGCAAGCGGAGCGCGTTGGCCACCGCCGACCTGGATTTCCCCACTTTTTGGGATATCTCTTCCTGTGTCAGGCCGAATTCCTCCATAAGCTGGCGGTAGGCACTCGCCTCCTCGATGCCGTTGAGGTCATCCCGGTGCAGGTTCTCTACCAGCGCCACCTGCAGACATTCCGAAGGCTCGGCCTCCCTCACCACCGCAGGGATGGATTTCAATCCCGCCAGTTGGGCGGCCCTCCACCTTCTTTCCCCCACCAGGAGCTCATACCCCGCCCCCGAGGGGCGCACGATAACCGGCTGCACCACACCGTGCTCCTTGAGAGATGCGGCGAGCTCCTCCAGGCTTTCCTCCTTGAATTTTTTCCTCGGTTGAAGCGGGCTGGGGGAGATGCTGTCCACCGGTATCATCTCGTAGCGCGGCTGCTCCGCGGCAGTGCTCGATGAGATTAACGCCCCGAGCCCCTTTCCCAAGCCTCTCTTAGCCATGTGACATCACTTCCTTCGCCAACTCATGATAGGCCAGTGCCCCCTTAGAGAACGGATCATATTCCGAGATGGGCTTTCCGTAACTCGGTGCCTCGCTCAAACGAACGTTCCTGGGAATCACCGTACGAAACGTCTCCCTCGGGTATTGTTTCCTCACCTCCTCCATGACCTGTCTGGATATGTTGGTCCTCGGGTCATGCATGGTCAGAAGTATGCCTCCTATGCGAAGCCCCGGATTTAAATATACCTTTATCTTCTCTATGGTGCGCAGCAGCAGCACCAGCCCCTCAAGGGCGTAGTATTCGCACTGTATGGGGATGAGCACCTCATCAGCCGCAGCAAGCGCGTTGACGGTGAGCAGTCCGAGCGACGGGGGGCAGTCAACCAATATAATGTCGTATTCCCCTTTTACGGGCTCGATGCCCTTCCTCAGCCTGCTCTCCCTGGAGAACACGGAAACCAACTCCACCTCCGCCCCGGCAAGGCGCAGGGAGGAAGGTGCCAGGTCAAGGCCCGGGGTGGAAGTTGGAACTATGACCTCCTTCAGCGGCACCTCGTTCACCAACACGTCATATATTTGCTGCCCCTCAAGACAGGGGCCCACCCCCAGGCCGCTGGTGGCGTTACTCTGGGGGTCCAGGTCGATAACCAGCACCCGCTTTCCCTCCAGGGCCAGGTAGGCGCCCAGATTTATCGCCGTGGTGCTCTTTCCCACGCCGCCTTTCTGGTTGGCGATTGCCACTACTTTAGCGATTTCTGTGCGCTCCGGTCCGATCTCTTCCTCTTCCATGGCCCTCACCCCTTATTCTCGGTAATACAACGTCTCTTGTTTTCCGGAACCCACTTGCTTCCGCACACCCGTACGCCCGCGTCTTTTCGCGCTCCTTGGAACGCGCGCTACGTTTCGCTGACGCATTTGGGTCAGAAACGGCTCGCTTTAACCCTCCTCTTTCCTTTTCCTCACCTCATAATAAGTTCCCCTTGCCTCTGTCACCCCGTCTGTGAGGTTTTCTTTAAGACGGCGAGATAATTTTCCCTGCCCACATATCGCTGGGTGGACCTTAGGCCTTCCAATTTCCAGCCCTTTCTTTCCAGATCCAGTAAGCCCCTTCTCAACCGCTCCGCGTCCCCCTTTCCCACGAACAACACCAGTTTCCCCCCCTCGCTTATCACGGGACCCGCAATTTTCAGCAGTTTTAGGGGATCCATAACCGCCCTAGCCAACCCAACATCGAAAGCACTCGAGAGGTCTTCCTCCTTCTGCATCTCTTCGAGCCTGCCGGGATAAACGCTGGCCCTGGAAAGTCCGAGCCTGCGGCATATGTGCCTTATAAAGGTAACCCTTTTTCTCTGCGACTCGACCATGGTCAGCGAAAAGGGGCCCCCGATGATGTACAAGGGTATGCCCGGCATCCCGGCGCCGCTCCCGATGTCCAACACCTCCACACCCTCCGGAAAAATATCCTTCACGGCTAATGGAGTAAGGGAATCCAGAAACAGGAGCATCACGCCCTCCAGGTCAAGCCGCCTTCCCACCAGGTTGAAGGCCTTGTTCCAGCGCAACAACTCCTCCACATAGACGACCGATGCATCCAGCCTTTCCTGGGATATATCGATGCCCAGCCTTCCTGCAACCTTCCTTATGGCCTGGTAAACCCGCTCCGCTCTCTCCTTGGTGGTTATGTCTTCCTGCTGTACGCTCTCGTCCATTTCAGTTGACCCGCATTTCGACCTCTTTGTCTGAATGCTTACCGTGAAAGGCGCGCCACCCGCGTTGTTTCCCCGCCTCAAGGCCCCGCTTTCTGCAAGCTCTACCTAACCCCTCCTCGATTCTCGCATTGAGTGGTGACACTTTTTTCTTCTATTTAATTCTCGCCTTTCCTTTGCGCAAGTTTCACGTGAAACAAATTTGACTGCCTATCGCCTAATTTGCTTGTGATGGCCGTTTTGGCAAATTAATTTGAAGTTCTGGTCGAGCTTTCCTCTTGCCCGTTGACGACTTTGTGGTGGAGGAACCGCCTGCCCCATCAGCGGCCCCAATACTTTAGGGGGTACTGGACATCTCCGGCGATCCGTAGGCTCATACAGGCGTGCCTTCGGCTCGGCCGACCATACAAGAACTCTGTTTCACGTGAAACAATGCCATCGCGTCCAGCGTGCCTTCTTGCGCTCGAAGCTCTATTCCGCCTTCACCGGCCTGATTATCACTCTTCTATGCGGCTCTTCGCCCTCGCTGAAGCTTTCCACTCCAGGGATTTCCTTCAGGGTGTCGTGTACTATCTTTCTCTCCCTTGGGCTCATGGGCTCCAGCTTCACCGGCCTCCCCGTGCTGGTCGCCTTCTCCGCCATCCTCTCGGCGTAATCCCTGAGTCTTTGGCGCTTTCTTTCCTTGTACCGCTCCACATCTACGGTTATTCTCCTGTTGGTGTGTCCTTTTTTTCTCGCTATCACCGTTACCAGATCCTGGAGCGCCTGCAGGGTAGCGCCTCCCTTGCCAATAAGGATCCCCAGGTCCTCTCCCCAGATATCAACATGCACCTCTTCCTCGTCCTCCCACGAGGTCACCCTGGTTCTGAGGTTCATGAGATTGACGATGTCCACCACGATGCTCTTGGGGGTATTTCTCTTGTCCGTCATCTCCATGGCCTTGCTCCTTCTTTACTCCAGGCCTCCCCATCACTCACCGCTTCTTGGCCCTCGATCCCGGGGGAGGGGTCTTGGGACGCTTTTTTCCGGTCCCTCCGGAGGTTCCGGTCTTGCCTGCATCCGCCTTCTTGGCGCCCGATTTCGCGGTGGCCGGACCGCGAGCGGATGCCTTTCCCTGGCCGGTTTTCGCCCGCTTATCCCCGACCGCCGCCTTAGCCGGTCCCTTGGAGGGGGTTTTTCTTTCTTTGCCCTGGTCCGCCGATTTCGGTGATCCCGCTTTGGCGGCAGGCTTTTTCTTCACCGCCTCTCCCTTGCCGGCTTTCTCCACCCTCTGTGGTAGGCGCGCTTTCTCGTCTTTTTCTTTCTTAAACTTCTTGTCATATAACTCCATTCCCCACTGCTGCAATATTTGTAGGACGTTGGTGGTGACCCAGTAAAGGGCCACTCCAGCCGGGAGGCTGTACCCTATGAAGGCGGTGAAGATGGGCATTATGATCATCATGTTCTTCTGCCGGGGGTCGGTCATGACCTGTTTCTGGGAATACCAAGTCGAGGCGGCGAGGAGGATGATGAGTACGAAATAAGGATCCGCGATGCGAGTGGTGTCGGCAAGGTTCCCCATCCATAAGAAGCCGGCCCGCTTGACCGCGGGCAGCATAGAGTATGCGGCTCCCCCCAGCAGGTCCATGCCGCCGAAAACGGAGTAGGTATTTCCGATAAGTAGGGCCGGCGGCGTCAGAAGGTATTTCCTTAATACCGTGAAAAGCGCGAAGAACACGGGAAGCTGCAGGAGGAGCGGAAGGCAGCCTCCCAGTGGGTTGATCTTGTTCTCCCGGTAAAACTTCATCATCTCCTGGGAGAGACGTTCCTTGTCGTCCTTGTATTTTTCCTGTATCTTCCTTATCTCCGGCTGTATCTTCTGCATGGCCAACATGGACCTGGTCTGTTTTATAGTCAGCGGGAGCAGGACGAGTTTAATGAGCACGGTGAGGATAATAATGGCCAGCCCGTAATTTCCGCTGAACCCGTAAAAGGCCTGCAGCAGAACATTAAAAAACGCTACTATCCCGTTCCATATCTCGGACCATACACTCATCATGGCTTATCGCTCCGGGACGGGGTCATATCCGCCTTCACACAGCGGGTGGCAGCGGAGGATCCTTCGTGCTCCCATCAGGCCTCCCCTAAGGAAGCCGTACCTTTCCACTGCCTGTATCATGTACTGCGAACACGTAGGGTAGAACCTGCACCTCGGCGGAGTCCAACTCGAGATCATTACCCTGTAGGCCCTGATAATCCATACGGCCATCCTGGCCGGAAAACTCAGCGCCTTTCCTTCCTCCGCTCCTCTCTTTCCTTCCATCTTTCGATAAAGACCTTTATATCTCTCTCAATGCGGTTAAACTCCGTGTCGTAACATTTTGCTCCGGCGAGGATCACCATGTCCACACCCCGCGGTAAAAGGGAGGCGTTCCTCCAGACCGCCTCCCTTATCCTCCTCTTTATTCGGTTCCTTCTGACGCTGCCACCCACCCTCCTGGTCACCGATATCCCGATCCTTGTCGGTCCCTCCGGGTTGGGCAGCGCGAAAATGACAATATTTTCCAGTTTCTCCCGGTCCCCGCCTTGCAGCACCCTCTTGAAGTCGCGGCTCTTTTTAAGGGTTTCCATGCGTTCAGGCGCTTAGCCTTTTCCTGCCCTTCAGCCTCCTCCTCTTGAGTATAGCGCGACCGGCACGGGTGCTCATCCTCTTTCGAAACCCGTGGTTCTTTTTCCTTTTTCTGGTATTCGGCTGATAGGTTCTCTTCATCTCTGCCTCCGCTAAAGCAGGAAGATTATATCGGCGCCCCATGCAGGTGTCAAGAAACCCGAGCCCCACGTTACTGTCCACAAAAAGTAGGCGCCTCATCCCGACAAAACATCTCAAGCGATCATTGAATAACCAGCAAGCCCTCGGAGCACTTCCTTCACCCAGGGATCGCCGCTTCTTGACTCGAGCAGCGGCATGTGCTTTCGGAGCCAGGCTTCCGGATCTTTTCTCACCTCCCTTCTGAGGGAGGCCAGGATCTTCTTCTCCGTCCGCTCTTTGATCCTCCTTTTCCGCAAGACGGAGGCGGGAAGCTCCCCGTTTTCCCTGGGCTCCACGATCTGGCACATGGAGTCCGCGCCCTTGCGGGACCAGCTCATGCCCCGCTTCTTGAAGCGGTCGGAGGCGAGCTTGTCCATGTTTGACTCTATGGCCCCGGGGGAGCGGTCGTCCTCCGAAGCCGCGAGCACATTCCTCCAGTCGGAAAGCCAGCCGGAGAAGGAGGAGAGATAGGAGATGGCCCCCGCTATCCTTTTTTTCTTTTCTCCTCGACGGCCTCTTCCTGGTGTTTTTCGAGCTCTGCGATCACCTCCCTCGCCTTTTTCTCGCAGACCAGGCAAAAGAGCCTGGAGGCCTCGCTTGAGAAGCCCAGGGCACGGGCGAGGGACCCTCTCAGGTGGAAGCGGGAAAGCTGGGCGAAGGTGGAGGAGAAGAGGTCGGGGGCCCTCTTGAGCCAGAAGGCCCTGTTGGAGGACCAGATGATCTCGGAAACCCCGGAAGGGTCGTAGACGGTGGCGAGATCGGCGCTCCATTCGGAGAGGAAGGTGGCCCCCTCGGAGGTGGAGAGGAAGACCCGCCTTCCCCGGGTTTTCCACTTCCCCTCGCCCCGGGGGGACCAGCCCTCGTAGGAGATGCCCACCTTGAGCTCGTGCTTTTTGCCCCCTCTCCTCTGGGTGGAGACCAGGCAGCCTTCCGCCTCCATGAACAACCTCCGGGCCTTCTTTTCTGCGAGGGGGAAGTGCGCCCCGGAGGAAGAGGTCCCCCGCCCTTTTCCTCTTTTCCTCCGTCCGCTCGGACATCCTCTCCTGAACCCGGCGGTGGAGGAGAGGTTGTGGTCCACCTCCTGGGCCAGGAAGAGGGAGAGGTACCGGGATGCCTTGCGGAAGGAGGTCTCGCTTGCCATCCTCAAGACCTCGCCCTCTAGGGTGGGGCTCAAGGCCAGGCCCCCTTTGCCCAGCCCAGGGCTTCGTCTAAAAGGAAGCGGTGGCGCCTCTCCCGGTCCCTGAAGTACCTCCTCCTCACGGTGATGACCCCGAAGCGGGTGAGGATGTCCCTCTTTCTCATCCCGAGGTTACGGAGCCCCTTTTCCCTCTCCCTGGAAAGCTTTTCGTCCAGGTGTTTGTAGGCCGCCTTGAGCAGGGCTCGGCCCAGCTCGAAGACCACCTCGGCCACCTTCTTCTCCAGCTCCTCCAGGCTATTCGCTTCGGTGACTAAATGTAGTACCATGGATTGGAGATTGTGCAATTAGAGATCACTTCTTGCTTCTCTTCTCCTTGTTTTGCCGGG
This sequence comes from Actinomycetota bacterium, assembly GCA_030019255.1. Taxonomy (NCBI): domain Bacteria; kingdom Bacillati; phylum Actinomycetota; species Actinomycetota bacterium. Next base: position 28,026 of record JASEFK010000004.1, on the reverse strand, counting down.
AGGATAGGGTGGTCTCTCATCTTTTTCAACCCTAACGTGCCTACTGAAACAATACAGCACCAGCCCCACGATCTCCCTCTGCCTGGCAGACTCATTTCTGTCAAAAATGCCCCTTAATCGCCCTTCGCACCCTTGCTATAATCTGACTTGCTCTCGAGCGCGGCGGTGGGGATAGGCTGGTTATCAACAGGTGTTGAAAAAGCTGTGGAAAACTCTGTTTTACCGCTTACACGCTTGTTTTCAGGGGGCTCCCAGGTTCCGTCATACCTGGGCCGTGACGGCTGCATTCCAGCGCTTTTAAGGAAGCGCGTTTGTACACAACCCCGGTTCTATTTCTCACGCTTCGGGAACTTTTTCCCCATTTACAAGGGTTTTTCATAAACGTGAAAAGGGGGTGAAAAACGATGGATAGAGCGGGAGATTCGGAAGCGGGCTGGTTTATAAAGCCTCCTCACACCAGGGTCGCAGTTCCCGACGGAAACGGTTTCCTGGTTCACGACGTTGTAATGAATGACTTCCCTTCATTCCGCGAACGTGTGGTCGACATAGTGATGACCGCCTTGGAGCCCGCGCTTCCGCAACCTCCGGAGACCACCCTCCGCGAGTTGATCGACAACCTCGTTCACGCCGTTCCCTGTGCCGCCTCCGTGGTGGTGGACCCCTCCCTGGAGCGGTTCTACATCTCGGACACGGGGCCTGGTATCAGTCGGCTGGACCTCGCCCTGGAGCCGGGTTATTCCACCGCCACGGAGATACACCGTTCCGTGATTCGCGGCGTGGGACTCGGTTTCTATCTCGCGGAGAAGGAGGTGGGAGACCTCGGTGGGGAGCTCCAGGTCTTCAGCCATCCCGGTGAGGGGACTTACGTTGCGGTTTCCCTGACCAACGGCCACGCTCTCGCCTCGCCTTACTCGGGCCTGGAGGAACGTCTCTCGCATCGTCAGAACAACATCCTCTTCCTCCTCACCGAGGAGGAGTTCGTCGGTCCCTCCCAAGTTGCCGAGGAGCTGGGGATAAGCCTGAGCACCGCCCATCGTGAGCTCGTCAGGCTTGAGCAACTGGGCCTTATAGCGCGGTCGTCAGATGGAAAAAGATTCCTGTCCGATGCCGGCAAGTCCTACTTGCAGAGCATTCTGTCGCTATAATAGAATACGTTTGTGATGCGTTCGGCGACCCACCTCGGGGGATGATCCTATGACCCCTAAGACCGGCCACTTGTGGGATAAATGCGTGGAAAAAATACAGGAACGCATTCCTGATTCCTCCTCCATCTGGTTAAAGAATGTTCACTTCGAGGGAGTGGAGGGGGACACACTGGTGCTCTACACTAATAATATCTTCACCAAGGAGTGGGTGGACAAGCGCTATCTTAAACTTATACAAGAGGTAGCAAGAGACACCTTTGACGGGGTTAGAGAAGTAAGGCTCACCTTCAAGGACCGTAGAAAAAAGGGAAGTAGGAAGCCGGTTTTTCTCGACGTTAACTTGCTTGATGAGGACACCGCTTCCTCGGATTTAAACCCTAGGTTTACGTTCGATACCTTTGTTATAGGACCCAGTAACCGCTTCGCCCACGCCGCTGCCCTGTCCGTCTCGGAAAATCCAACGTGTTACAATCCACTTTACATCTACGGAGGCGTGGGCCTCGGTAAGACCCATCTCATGAACGCTATAGGCCATTATACTAAAAAGCTTTATCCCAACCTTAAAATCACCTACGTTTCCACGGAGAAGTTTGTTAACGATTACATAGACGCCATCCGCGACAAGAGGGTCCCTAGCTTCCAAAAGAAGTACAGGTCCAACGACATGCTTCTGGTCGACGACATTCAGTTCCTGGCTAATAAGGAACGAATGCAGGAAGAGTTTTTTCACACCTTCAACGACCTGCATAATAACAACAAGCAGATCGTTCTGAGCAGCGATCGTCCTCCCAAGGATATTCCTAACCTCGAGGACAGGTTAATATCCAGGTTCGAATGGGGTTTGATAACCGACATCCAACCCCCGGACCTCGAAACGCGCATAGCCATCCTCAAGAAGAAGGTGGACCTTGATAAAAAAGAGGTCCCCGACGACGTAATCTATTACATAGCATCTCGCTTTGAGTCCAACATTCGAGAACTCGAGGGCGCCCTTATACGGGTTGTGGCCTACTCCAACCTCATAAAGCAGCCCATAAGCGTTGATCTCGCCGCCGAGGTTCTCCGCGACATCCTTCCGGAGGAACCCTCTACCAACATAACCATCGACCAGATAATCAGTGTCACTGCGGAGTGCTTCAATATTACGGTCGACCAGTTAAAGAGCGCAAACCGTTCAAGGCATCTGGTTACGGCTCGCCAGATATGTATGTATCTCTGCCGAGAGCTGACCGACGCCTCTCTCCCCGCCATCAGCAGCGCCCTCGGGGGGAGGCATCACTCCACGGCCATACACTCCGTGGAAAAAATAAGGGAGCTTATGAAGGAAAAGAGGGATATATACAACATGGTACAGAAGATAACCAACCGGTTGAAAAAATGTTGAAAATCGGTAACCAGAAGGAGGTAGGATGTTTATAAGTTACGGGGTTTCTACATCCTTACCGGAAGCGGAACTCATGCAGTACACTGTTTACACACATCCATTCATTGTTTTTACACAGCGTTTTACACAACCACTGGAACCCAGACTTCCTCTTCGGATGCCCGATTACCGACTTTTCCGCGCTTTGCGCATGGAATAATACAATGAATATGGTTTTTAAATTTCCATTGATATTAGTAAGGAGGCATGGGTGATGAGATTCGAGGTCTTGAAGGATGACTTTCAGAAGGCCCTCCAACTCGTGCAGCTCTCCGTTAGCTCGAGGAGTGTAATGCCCATTCTTTCCGGTGTCGTACTCGATGCCCATGGTGATGGGGTCAAGGTATATACCACGGACCTTGAGTCCTCAACGACCACTTATTGTGCAGCGAACGTGGAGGATGAAGGAAGCTGTGTGGTCAACCACAAGATACTTCTCGAGCTATCGCGTGATTTTAAGGACGAGAAGATGGTGCTGGAATTGACGGGAAACGAGCTGCAGGTGGTAGGTGAAAATAATGTCTTCAAGATCTTCACCATGCCGAAGGACGATTTTCCCACTCCACCTGAAGTCGGCACGTTGGTCATAGACAACCTCGAACCATCTCTCTTCTCGCGATCCGTCCAGGTTGTCTCAAAGGCGGCCTCAAGGGATGAGAAGAGACCAACCTTAACCGGGATTTATATGGACTTCGATGGGGAGGAGATGAGGCTGGTAAGTACGGATAGTTATCGCCTTGCCATTAAGAAGATAAGGGAGGGATTCAGGGCAGAAGAGAGGGGAAGTTACATCATTCCTGCCGCACCTCTTCATAATTTTTCCAGGCACGTGAACGAGAACGGTGCGATAAAAGTATTTAGGGATGATAATGCAGGACAACTGAAATTTTATGATGGAAACACGGGTTTTACCGTCAGGCTCATAGAGGGCAAATTTCCGCGCTACGAACAGTTTATACCGGAGAGTATGGAGAAGATGGTAGAAGTGGCGAAGGAAGATCTACTCAGCGCCCTTAAAAGGGCATCCCTGGTAAACAGCATCATAAAGTTGCAGGTAGAACCGGGAAGGATAATCTTGAACAGCGAGTCGAGGGATGTAGGGGAGGGAAGGGAAACCCTCGCCGTGGATTACGAAGGTGAGCCGGTCACCATTGCCTTCAACGGCAAGTTTTTGGAGGACGGTATAACTTCGGTCGAAGGTGATACCGTGGTCATGGGCATAAATGAACCCTTAAAACCGGGGGTGATAAAGGAAAAGGGGAGCGAGGATTTTATTTATATTATTATGCCCGTAAGGATTTGAAATTGTTGGCGGGTGTTAAGATAAAAAACTTTAGAAACCACAAGGACCTCGAAGTATACTTCGGTCCGGGATTGAACCTCATCGTGGGAGAGAACGGCGTCGGGAAGACAAACCTTCTCGAGGCCGTTTTTTATCTTGTGGAGGGCAGGTCCATAAAAGGAGCCGATATGCAGGAGATGATAAGGAGTGGGGAAGAGATAGGTTGGGTAGAAGGTTGCTTGACAGGGGAGGTGGAGGAAAGAGGGAAGGTGGTCCTGAGGAGAGGGGAAAACACATTAAAAAAGAGGTTAAAAACCGCCGGAGCGGTGGCCTTCGTTCCCGATGACATTTTTCTGGTGAAGGGTAACCCGGAATGGAGAAGGAGATTTGTGGACGAGACCATAAAAGCGGTGAAAGCGTCCTACGGGGAACTTATAAAGGGATACAACCGTACCCTCAAGCAGAGAAACCATGCCCTTCGGATGGTGAGAAAGGAGACCTGGAGGGCAGACGACATCAGGAACTGGAACCTTCTGCTCGTGAGACAGGGGATGGAGATAGTGCGTGAGAGGCGGGCGGCGCTCTACCTCATGTCCAGCATGCTGGAAGAGGAGACGAAGGACTGGGGTATGGGGGAGGTGGAAGTCAAGTATTATTCGAGCTTCTCGGTGGAGAGTGAGGAGGACAACCTGGAAAAGCTGGAGAGGATGGAGGAGGCGGAAATAAGAAAGGGAATGACCCTCTCCGGACCGCATCGGGATGAGGTGGTCTTTTACCTCGGCGGAAGGAACCTGCGAAGGGAGGGTTCGCAGGGAGAACAGAAGATGTTCTGCCTGGCCTGCAGGATGGTACAGGCGAGGATAATAGAGGAACGGACCCCCAAAAAGGTACTCCTGTTGTTTGACGACTGCTTCTCCGAGCTTGACTCCGGGAACCGCGAGAGGCTCGCGGTGAATCTTAAGCGTAGGGAGCAGGTGTTGGTGACCTCGACGGAGGAAATCAGGGAGACGACGGCGGAAAGGATTATCAACCTGGATGCCCTAAAATGCGGGACATGAATGGCCCAGGAAGTCAGGCCAAAGTAAAACTGTATTATCTACCGGTGACGGTACGGTGGACGGCTGCATTTTACCAGCGAGGAAACGCACAGGAAACCTCTAACGCAGCCTTGGCGGCGGCCGGCGCGGGCTTCGTGTCCCCGGGAGAGTTTAAGATGGACATGTGCGAGGGTTTTACAGGGAGCGCATATGAGGGATATAGGCGATCTTTTAAGGGAGACGCTCGTCGAGGAAGGGCTGGGGAGGGTGGAGGACCTTCTGAAGGTAAAGAGGGCATGGGGGGAGATGGAGGGGGTTCCGGAAGGGGTTCCCTGCGGCTTCAGAGGAGGAAAGCTGGTGATAAGGGTAAGCTCGCACGCCTGGGCGCAAGAACTGAGTATGCGTAGGGAGGAACTCCTGGGAAGGCTGGAGGATATGACGGGGCTAAGAATAGAGGGCATCGTTATAAAGGTTAAACCTAAAGTTTAACCTTATATAAAAGATTTAACCCCCCGTTTTCACGTGAAACACCCCCGAAGTGTTATAATTTAACTGTTGGGAAAGCAAAAAATCGGAATCAATATTGGACGATGGAGGAAAGATGTCCGGAGTAAAGGACACTGCTGAAGTATACGACGAAACGTCGATAGCCGTCCTGGAGGGTCTGGAGGCAGTAAGGAAAAGGCCCAGTATGTATATCGGCTCCACGGGGCCGAGGGGACTCCACCACCTGGTGTACGAGGTGGTGGATAACAGTATAGACGAATGCCTGGCCGGCTATTGCCATAACATATGGATAACCATACACCGGGACAACAGTATCACCGTGGTCGACGACGGCCGTGGCATCCCGGTGGGCATCATGGAGAAGCAGAAGAGACCGGCGGCGGAGGTCGTTCTCACCACCCTACACGCCGGTGGAAAGTTCGGAGGAAAGGTGTACAAGGTTTCCGGGGGCCTGCATGGAGTGGGCGTTTCCGTGGTGAACGCACTCTCGAAATGGCTGATTCTCGAGGTAGGGAGGGACGGAAAGGTATACCAACAGAGATATGAGAGGGGGGTACCTACCACAGAACTTCAGGTGGTGGGTGAGTCAAAGCGAACGGGGACCATCATCAGGTTCGCCCCCGACCCGGAAGTATTCGAGACGGTGGAGTTTGACTTCGACACCATCGCCCAGCGCATGCGGGAGATGGCCTTCCTCAACCGTGGACTGCGTATCGAGATTCGGGACGAGAGGAAGGATCCGCCGGAGGAAGTGGTCTACAAGTACGAGGGTGGAATCATCGACTTCATAAAGCACGTCAATTCCAGTAAGGAGCCCCTCCACGACAAGATAATCTTCATGAGCTCCGAGCAGGAGGAGGCGCAGGTAGAGATAGCCATGCAGTACAACAAGGGGTATGTGGAGAACATATACACCTTCGCCAATAACATAAACACCCACGAGGGAGGGACCCACCTTGCCGGGTTCAAGTCGGCGCTGACCAGGGTGATCAACGACTACGCACGTAAGAAGGGCTTCCTCAAGGAAAAGGACCCCAACCTAATAGGTGAGGACGTCAGGGAGGGTCTCGCGGCCATTATCAGCGTGAAGCTGAAGGAGCCGCAGTTCGAGGGGCAGACCAAGACCAAGCTGGGGAACACGGACATTAAGGGTTTCGTGGAATCCACGGTGAACACCAAGCTCTCGGAGTGGATGGAGGAAAACCCCGCCGAGGCCAGGGCCATAGTGAACAAGGTTGTAGGGGCCTCCAAGGCGCGGATGGCTGCACGGCACGCTCGAGAGCTGACCCGTCGCAAGAGCCTACTGGAGAGCACCTCGCTTCCCGGGAAGCTGGCCGACTGCACCATGAGGGATCCCTCCCTGTGCGAGATATACCTGGTGGAAGGGGACTCCGCGGGGGGGTCGGCCAAGCAGGCCAGGGACCGTAGATTCCAGGCCATTTTGCCGCTGAAGGGGAAGATCCTCAACGTGGAGAAGGCCAGGCTACACAAAATACTGAACAATAGTGAGATACAAGCCATAATATCCGCCGCGGGGACCGGTATAGGTGAGGAGTTTGATATATCCAAGGCCAGGTACCACAAGGCCATCATCATGACCGACGCCGACGTGGATGGGGCCCACATAAGGACCCTCATCCTGACCTTCTTCTTCCGCTACATGCAGGAGATGATCGAGGCCGGTTACGTGTACATCGCCCAGCCTCCCCTGTACCGCATCCACTGCGATAAAACGGACTACTACGCCTACAACGACGCTGAGTTGGAGGAGCTCCTTAAACGCTTTGACGGGCGGAAGTACGAGATCCAGAGGTACAAGGGCCTGGGTGAAATGAATGCCGAACAACTCTGGGAGACCACCATGAACCCGGAGAAGAGAGTCCTCATCCAGGTGACCCTGGAGGACGCCATCATTGCCGACGAGATATTCAACACCCTCATGGGCGACGACGTGGAAGCCCGCCGGCAGTTCATCCAGAAACACGCCAAGAACGTGCGCTTCCTGGACATCTGAGGCTGGGAACCCGCACGGGCCTCGCTAACGGGAGGATGCGGAAATGGTGCAGGCATTGTCTGGAAAAGTGAAGACCGTGGAGATAGAGGAGGAGATGCGCCGCTCCTATATCGATTACGCCATGAGCGTAATCGTGGGGAGAGCGCTGCCTGATGTGCGGGACGGGCTGAAGCCCGTTCACCGCCGCATCCTCTACGGCATGTTCGAGCAGAACCTGACCCCTAACCGCCCTTACCGCAAGTCGGCCAGGGTGGTGGGAGATGTCATGGGGAAGTATCACCCACACGGGGATGCCGCCATATATGACACCCTGGTACGCATGGCCCAGGACTTTTCCAGCCGCTACGAGCTGGTGGACGGACACGGGAACTTCGGTTCCGTGGACGGGGACAGCCCGGCGGCCATGCGCTACACGGAGGCCAGGCTTTCCCCCATCAGCATGGAGCTTTTACGGGACATCGACAAGGACACCGTGGACTTCACGCCCAACTACGATGGCTCCCTCCAGGAGCCCACCGTTCTCCCCTCGCGGTTCCCCAACCTGCTGGCGAACGGCTCGTCGGGCATAGCAGTGGGTATGTCCACCAACATACCCCCGCACAACCTGGGAGAGGTCATAGACGCAACCGTGGCCCTCATCGAAAACCCGGAACTCGACTCGCGGGAGCTGATGCGCTACATCAAGGGGCCCGACTTTCCCACCGGCGGCGTGGTTATGGGCCTGGAGGGCTTGAGGGAGGCATACGAGACGGGAAGGGGAGTCATAAAGGTGCGCGGGAGGGCGCACATCGAGCAGACCAAGTCGGGAAGGAGCCGCATCGTTATAACCGAGATCCCCTTCCAGGTAAACAAGGCGCGTCTCACGGAGCGCATAGCCGAGCTGGTAAGAAGCAAGAAGCTGGAGGGAATAGCCGATCTCAGGGACGAGAGTGATCGCACCGGCATGAGGCTGGTGGTGGAGCTGCGCAAGGAAGCGGCCCCCCAGGTGGTCCTCAACCAGCTGTACAAGCACACCCAGCTCCAGGAGTCCTTCGGCATCATCATGCTGGCCCTGGTAGACGGGGTACCGCGCATCCTATCTCTGAAGGAGGCACTGGCGGCCTACGTAGCGCACCAAGTGGAAGTTATTACCAGAAGGACCCGTTTCGAGCTGGACAGGGCGGAGAGGAGGGCACACATCCTGGAAGGCCTGCTGGTGGCCCTGGCCAACCTGGACGCGGTGATCGATCTGATAAAGAAGTCGCGCACCGTTCAGGACGCCAGGGACGGGTTGATGATGCGCTTCAAACTGAGCGAGGAACAGGCCCAGGCCATACTGGACATGAGGCTCCAGCGCCTGACCGGGCTGGAGAGGGAGAAGGTCCGCGAGGAGCACAAGGAGCTCAAGAAGGAGATAGCGCGCCTCCGGGAGATCCTGGCTGACGAGAAGAAGGTGCGTGCCCTGATCGTGGAGGAGCTCACGGAGATAAAGAAGAGATACGCCGACCCCCGCCGCACGGAGATAGTTCCCGACTACGAGGACCTGGAGATCGAGGACCTGATCGCAGAGGAGGAGGTGGTGGTGACCATCACCCATTCCGGTTACGTGAAGAGGCTTCCCATCGCTACCTACCGGACCCAGAGGAGGGGGGGTAAGGGGGTGACGGGCATGAACCTCAAGGAGGGCGATTTCGTGGAACACCTCTTCGTGGCCTCCACCCACCATTACATCCACTTCTTTTCCAATCGCGGCAAGTCTTACCGACTGAAAGTTTATGAACTTCCCGAGGGTTCACGCACCTCGAGGGGACAGGCACTGGTGAACCTGCTACCCCTCGGACCGGACGAGAAGATATGCTCGGTGATTGCCACCCGGGAGTACCCGGAGGAAAGCTACCTGGTCATGGCCACCAGGAAGGGCATGATCAAGAAGACCCCGTTCAAGTATTACGATTCTCCGCGCCGGGACGGGCTCATAGCCATAGACTTGCAGGAGGGGGACGAGGTCATCGACACCCGGCTCACCGACGGGCACAGCGATCTCATGCTGGTGACCCGGGAGGGACAGGCCCTCCGCTTCCCGGAGACGGACTGCCGGCCCATGGGAAGGAACACCCGCGGCGTGCGGGGGATAAGCCTCTCCCCGGGGGACGAGGTCATCGCCATGGGCATCGCCACCGAGGACGCCGACCTTTTCGTGATCACCGAGCAGGGATACGGGAAGCGAACGGCCATATCCAAGTACCCCAGGCACCACCGCGGAGGCAAGGGGGTGCGCACCATCGCCGCAGGCGGGACCAGGGGAAAGATAGTGGGCGCCAGGGTGGTCAGGGACAACCAGGAACTGATGGCCATATCCGTGGAGGGAGTGGTCATCAGGGTGCCGGCGGAGGACATCTCCCGCATGGGACGAGCCACCCAGGGGGTCAGAGTCATGAGCCTACGGGAGGAGGACCGGGTGGCCTCCATCGCCCACCTCGCCTCCCGCGAGGGGTGGTCGGAGGAAAAAGAGGAAGAGGGGGAGGAGAGCTGAAGAGGTTCGAAGTTATCGAGCACACTGCGGACGTGGGAATAAGGGCCTACGGGAGGTCGAGAGAGGAGGCTTTCGCCAGCTGCGCCCTGGGGATGATGTCCCTTATCCTGGACGTGGGGAGCGTGGAGCCCAGGGAGAGGAAGGACATCCGGGCCCGAGCCTCCGGGCCCGAGGAGCTGCTGGTGAGATGGCTCTCGGAGATCCTCTTCCTGGTGGAGGTGGAGGGCTGGGCGTTCGGTGATTTCGAGGTTCGCGAGGTGACCGGGGATCGGGTCGAGGGCTGGGGGTTGGGGGAGCCCCTGGACCCGGCCAGACACAAGGTCTCCGGCGAGATAAAGGCCCCCACCTACCACATGCTGCAGCTGAGTGAGGAGAACGGCACCTGGGTCGCCCAGGTGATATTCGACGTCTAATACGGCTGTGGGCCATGTTGCCCGCGCCCCCTGCCACCCCGGTGCCGTAAAGGAAAAAGGCGGGGGATGATTTAAGGGTCGGTTCCGAACGGCGGGGGTTCCGGCCCCCGCGCCATCGAGCAAGGCCCCTCAGGCGGGAAGGCATGTCCTACCGCCCGGGGGAGATACGCCGCAAACCCTGAATTTCGCGCAGAAGAGGTGCAATGCGCCGGAAGGGGGTGAGGTCAGTGGGTTTTCTCGACAAGGTCAGGCAGGTGGACGAATACATGTGGGAGATACCTGCCGAGGCCCAGGAGGGTATGAGGGTCCCGGGCATCGTCTTCGCTGACAGGGAAATACTGGAAAAAGCCGACGGGGACAACGCCCTGCAGCAGGTGGCCAACGTGGCCTGCCTGCCGGGGATCGTCAAGGCCTCCTTGGCCATGCCGGACATCCACTGGGGATACGGCTTTCCCATCGGAGGGGTGGCCGCCACCCTGGTGGAGGGTGGGGTCGTCTCGCCGGGCGGTGTGGGCTATGACATCTCCTGCGGGGTGAGGCTGGTTCTTACCTCCCTGACCTGGGAGGAGGCGAAGGAGAAGCTACCGGAGCTTCTGGACCTGCTCAACACCTCCGTCCCCAAGGGTCTGGGCACCAAAGGAAGGCTCCACCTGGAGCGCGGCGAGGTGGAGAGGCTGATGTCCAAGGGGGCTCCCGAGTTGGTGGCCCGGGGTATTGGATGGGAAGAGGACCTGGAGGCCATGGAAGAGCAAGGGTGCTATCCAGGAGCCGACCCCTCCAAGGTGAGCGAGCGGGCTTTTGCCAGGGGCAAGGACCAGGTGGGGACCCTGGGGTCCGGAAACCATTTCCTGGAAATCCAGGTAGTGGAGGAGACCAGGCCCCCAGCGGACAAGCTGGGGCTCTTCGAGGGCCAGCTGGTAGTTATGGTGCACTCCGGCTCCAGGGGCCTGGGTCACCAGATATGTACCGATTACATCGAGGTGATGGGGGCTTCCCTCAAGAAGTACGGATATTCCCTCCCCGACCGCCAATTGGTGTGCGCACCCGTGGAATCCCGCGAGGGCCGCGACTACCTGGCGGCCATGGCCTGCGCCGCCAACTTCGCCATGTGCAACCGGGAGGCCATCACCCACTGGATAAGGGAGTGCTTCGAAAAGGTCTTCCGGGCGGGGGCCCGGAACCTGGGGATGCACGTGCTTTACGACATATCCCACAATCTGGCCAAGATGGAGGAACACGTGGTGGACGGCAAGCGCCTCACCCTCATGGTCCATCGCAAGGGAGCCACCCGCGCCTTTCCGGGTTCGCGCCCGGAGGTGCCCGCTAAATATGCCGACACCGGCCAGCCGGTGATCATCCCCGGGGACATGGGAAGCCACTCCTACGTGCTGGTGGGAACCCGGGAGGCCCTGGAGAAGAGCTTCGGCTCCACCTGTCACGGAGCGGGCAGGACCATGAGTAGGAAGGCAGCCAAGAAACAGGTCAGGGGCGAGGAACTCAAAAGGAGGCTGGAGAGAATGGGCATCATGGTGCGTGCGGCCCAGCTCTCCGGCCTAGCGGAGGAAGCCCCCGAGGCCTACAAGGACGTGCGCGCGGTGGTGGAGATATGCGAGGGAGCGGGTATTTCCCGCCGCGTGGCCCGCATGAGGCCGGTGGCGGTGATGAAGGGATAGAGGAAGAGCGGGCTCATTGCAAGCGGGCGCCGGGAGGGATCGTACGTGGCCCGCGTCCGAGGGCCGGAAGTGCAAGCCCACTGGCGCTTGGCGGCGGGAGCCCATAGGACGGTAACCCTGTGGTTAAGAGGAGGGCCTGTGGTCTTGAGGTCTTGTAGCGCGTGGACGGTGGCGGCCCTGGCGCTGTCCTTTCTGCTCGCCGCCACGACGTGGGGTTGTCGCGGGGAGACCGCGGGGATAGGACCCTACGAGGAGGGGATGCGTAACACCCTGGAGGGGAGCTATCAGGTCAAGGCCACGGAGGGCGACAAGGTCCTGGGAGTGGGAATATACTGCGGGGGCTCATTCCGGATCGTCATGGAGGGAGTGCCCCGCGTGGTGATCTACAACCGGGAGGAGGGGCGAGGCTGGATGGTCAACCTGCAGCGCAGGACCTACCGGGAAATGGACCTGGAGGAAACGACCAAGAGGGCGGGCTTTCTGCCCAGCCAGGTGATGAAGCCCTGTTTCGATCTGCCTTCCTTCTGGAACGGCGGTGAGTTCCACATGCATACGCAGGACGGGCGCTCCATCGTCGCCCGGCTGGACGGTCCGGGACATCTCCCTTCCCTGTGGGAGGCGGTGAGCCCAGGAGGTACGATAAAGAGGCTGGAGTGGGAATACCGCCGGGTGGGAGAGGTCTCGGAGGATAACTTCCGCGTTCCGGAGGGCCTGGCCCTCGAGGAATAAAACACTACATGTTGTTGTATTTGACCCAGATTTACACAACATGTTGTTGAAAATGTGGAAAAGGACTTTTCTTGTGCAACGGGCGTGAGGTGGTTATAATTTAGAGGCGCGAGGGCCTATAGCTCAGCAGGTTAGAGCGCACCCCTGATAAGGGTGAGGTCACTGGTTCGAATCCAGTTAGGCCCACCAGAAAGGAAGGCTTTAGTGCCTTCTTTTGTTATTACTGAAAGTAGGTTCCCCGCCTGGGAGTGTCGAAATCGCCCTACAGAGGTTCAATTGAGCCCTTCCCGTCCTTGATAGACGATGACACAGGACGCGAGACGCTCCGCCGTTTGCGTCTTCGCTGAAGCCACCTCCGTAAGAAGCAAGATGCCCCCTGGCGAGGCATGAGCATCAACCCTTCGGGATCGCAGCTATCCAGGGTCTCAGATCCCCGCCGAGTAGGGCATGAGGTCGGCGAAGTAGAGGGTCAGGGTGCCGGCGGTGAGCGTGAAGCGGGATAGTCCGTCCCATCGTCGCAGGCAGAGGAAGGGAAATACCCAGAAGAGATACCAGGAGAGAAAGTAGGAGCGTGTGAGGAGGAAGACCAGGGCGACGAGGAACCAGCACTCCGGGAAATCGCGCTCCGACCGGCATCGCAGGGAGAAGTGTGCCAGGGCCGCCAGGAAGATCAGGTTGAAGGCCAGGGAGCATAGGACGGAAGCCACGAAAAAGGCAGTCCGCAGCTCCAGTCGGAGGATCAGGTGCAGCAGTCCTCCTAGGGCGGCCAGAAGCCACCCGGCGGGAAGGTTGTAATTACGGAGCTTCAGGTTTTCCAGGAGTGGGGAGAGGGTCCTGATCCCCTCCCAGAAAGGAGCGTAAAAGGCAAAGAAGACGACCAGGAAGATGAGGCCCAGCAAAAGCGTCTCCTTGAGCCAGCTCCGGAGGTCTTCCCGCTTCCGGAACAGGTAGAGGATGTAGGAGGCCATGAGGATCAGGGTGATGTACTTGACCATGAAGGAAAAGCAGAGGAGGAGAAACCCAGAGTACCTCCTCCCCCTGAGGAGCAGGGCCAGCGCGGCAAGGGCCAGGGCGGCCATGATGACGTCGTTGTGCGCGCCGCCCGTCGAGTGGATGAGTATCAGGGGGTTCCAGGCATAAAGTACGGTCCCGAAGGCCTGTCGGCGCGGGGCATGTTTTCCCAGGATATACCAGATGAGGAGGATGCAGGCGAGGTTGAAGAAGGCGGCGGTCGATTTGAAGAGATAGATCCCCTGGGTGATCTGGTTTCCAGCCATGCGGGTGAGGAGCATGGAGAGCAGGGTGAACAGGGGGCCGTAGACCACGGGAGTGTTTTTCCAATAAAGGCTGGTCAACGGGAAGAGGGGGTCGGCGGCGAAGCGCTGGGGAGTGACCAGGTACGGGTTATGGCCGTAAGCGGTGGCGATTTTCCCATAGAACATGTAGGAGAACACGTCCCGGCTGAGCAAAGGTGGAATGAACAGCAGGATGAGGTTAAGAAAGAGCCACACGGAGAGGATGGAGGGAAGCCCCCTGGGGCGGTGGCGGAAGATGTGGATCGCCCACAGGTAGCAGAGCACCAGGAGCAGCAGAACGACGTATAGAAAGAGGCGCAGCCTCAAGGGACCGGCGTTCTGGAAGCCGCATACCTCCAGGAGGTTTCGCAAAAAGGCATTCCTCTGTGCGGCCATGTGGATGGTGGACATCTTGCCGATGGCCCCATTGGGCGCCAGCGAGGAAAGTGCGAGGGCCATGTAGAGGAAGAAGGTGAGACACAGCATCCCCAGGTAGGCCAGCTCGGACCTCAGGACCCTTGGTGGGAAACCCCTCGGCCCGTCGACGCCCTTTTCCGCCTCCCTCGCCGCCATGGCCCGCTCCGGTCCGCCTGCCTCTTAATCCGCAGGGGAGCCTCCGGACAGGAGGCAGGCGCGGACCTTCCCGTCCGGGGAGGCGCAATAGACCCAGCCGTCGCTCACGTAAGGGCGCTGGGCGAACTCGAACCCGGCCACATATATGCGAAGGCACCTTCCCGTATTCACGTCCAGCTCCAGAAGCCGGCCCTCCGGGTAGTAGGCATAAACCGTCCCGGCAGATGAAGGCTCCACCGCCAGCAGGGCGTTTCCGCCCAGGGCCCATTGGGCCCTTCCGTCCTCTATCGACAGGGCCAGCAGGCGGTCCGGGCAGCGGTCCAACAGGATATTCTTCCCCGCGAGGCATGGAAGGGAAGGGGTGAAATGGTACATACTCACCTCCCACAACTGCGCGCCGTTAAGGGCGTCCAGGGAATAGAGGCGCCCGTTGACCGTGGCCACGTAGACGCGGTCGCCGTCCAGCAGGGGAGAGGCGAAGACCACGCTGTCCACCGGGCGCGCCCAGGCTTCCCGCCCCGTGCTCATGTCCAGGGCCAGAACGGTGGACGTGGAGCCGGCGGTGAAGACCAGTCCATGCCCGGTGGCGGGAGGCGAGGGCGTCCAGCTGGCGGTGTCGTAGGACCACAGCAGGGTCCCGCTGCCGGAATCCAGCGCATAAAGGCGGTTGGAGAGGCCGAAGACGGCGTCGTTGTCAGCGAAGAAGAAGAGTAAACCACCATCCACGATTGGGGAGGTGAGTATCTCGCCCTGGGCGGTGAAGGACCAAAGCATGGCACCGCTTTCCGCGTCCAGGGCGTACAGGACGTGAGAGGTCGTTCCCACGTAAACGATGCCTTCCCAGGCGCTTGGGGAGCAGGATATCCAGGCATCCAGGACGCGGCTCCAGAGCACGTTTCCTGAGCGTGCATCCACGCAGAAAAGCGTTCCGCCCGCGGAGTCCGTTGAGGAGGCTGCGTAGAGCCTCTCCCCGTCTGGGAAAAGCCTTACCTGGCCTTTTCCCACCTCCAGCTCCCAGGACGGCCGCAGGCGGAGAACCTCCAGGCGTGCCAGCTCACGGAAAAGTTCCGTAAAGACGTTCCGGGGAGGGGAGAGAGGGCCCGGCTGCGGCCCGGATGCCTGTCCGGCCGGCGCTGCCCCGGCCCGCCTCGCCCCCCTTACCGTGAGGGCAACGAAGGAAACCGCGAAGGCGATGAAGAAAATGGCCAAAAACAGCTTGAGCCAGGCCACCCAGCGCTGCTCCATGTCGCCTCTCCTCCATCAGCACATCCGGGTCTAGCTTGCCGCCCGCGCCCCTTCGCCGCTCCTCTAATCTATAGCGTCACGCCCCTCCTTTCAATGCCGTCCCCGTGCGGCGGGAAAAGGGGGTGGGACGTGCCAGGGAAAGCAGGGGCCGGCCCAGCGTGGGAGCCCGCCGTGTACGGGGGCATCGCCTCGCCCGGGGGGCAGTGAGGTCCGGGAAGAGGGGGTGCCTAGGCTCCACGCCGAAAACGTCGGGGAATGCGGCGGTGGGGTGTTCGAGGCGTAGACGGCGCGGGCCGGTGGGCCTGGCGCACGTGGACAACCAGGCCTCCCCACGATCACGTGGCCGGGAGAAACCGGGAGGAAGGGGAGGGGATCGTCGGGGAGGCGGCGGCCGCTCAGGGGGTCGACTCTTCCTCTCCGGAAATACCGATGAACCTGGCTAATTTTTCCAGCTTAGGCCTGATCACCGCTTGGCAGTAGGGCGCCTCCTGGTTTCTCTCGTAGTACCGAAGATGCTCATCCTCTGCAGGGTAGAAGGCTTCCAGCCTACCGACCTCAGTGACCACCGGGCGTGGGTAGCGGGTGGCCGCCTGGCGGATAAAGTCTCTTACCTCGCGCCCCTGTTCCTCGGTGGTATAGAGCACGACGGACCGGTACTGCGTCCCCACGTCCGCGCCCTGCCGGTCGCGGGAGGTAGGGTCGTGGCAGGCGAAGAAGACCTCCAGGATCTCGCGCAGGGAGATGCGCCGGGGATCGTATTCCACCAAGACCACCTCCGCGTGGCCGGTCTTGCCGGAACAGACCTGGCGGTAGGTGGGATTGGGAACGTTGCCGCCCGCGTATCCTGGCGTCACGGATACGACGCCGGGAAGGCGGCGGAAGACGGCCTCCGTGCACCAGAAGCACCCTCCGCCGAGAATTATCCTTTCCACCGCGGGAACGAAAAGCAGGGACAGGGAATTGACGCAGTGGCGCACGTTCTTGGGTGTGAACCCCTCGCCTTCGAACACGTGGCCCAGGTGGGCACCGCAGGAGGCACAGGTGATCTCCGTCCTCCTGCCGTCTGGATCAGGGCGGCGCTTCACGGCGCCGGGGATCTCGTCGTCGAAGGCCGGCCAGCCGCACCCGGAGTGGAACTTGTCCTCGGAGCGGTAAAGGGGCGCCCCGCACCGGCGGCAGGTATAGGTGCCTGGCTCGAAATGATCGGTGTATTCCCCGCTGAAGGGCGGCTCCGTGCCCCCGTGCACGATAATCCTCTCCTCTTCCCTCGTGAGCTTTCTCCAGGCCATCGTTCTCCTCCTCCACTCGTGCGCCTCGGGCGCCGGGGCGATTCGCCTTCGCAAAGCCTTCACCTAAGGGTAACCGGGTGGCTTGATCGCCGAAAGGCCTTTGGTCAACTTCCCCGGGCCGCGAAAAACCCGGGGAGTGTGGAGACAACCGTCCCGTCGCGAAAGGGCCTTTACGCCGAGGCAAGAACTTGCGCTTCGGTTACCGCCTTCCCGGTACCCCGCGACGCTTGAAGGCCGTCACGGGCGGTCGGCAAGCAGGGGCCAGGGCTCCCCAGGCCCGGTTTGCGGGGAACGACTTTCGTCGACGGATTAGCCGGGAAGATCCTTCACCGGCCCGCCGCAGCCGGCGCGGAGATCCGGGTCCACCGTTTCCCGGCTCCAGGTGATATGCTTAGTTGTCGTGAGCCTTGGTATGGCATATGAGAGTCGGACTCCTTTTCCTGTACACCCGGAAAAACGAGAGACGGGCCTGCCTCGGCGGAAGAAAGCGCGGACACAGTGGACGTGGGCTGAGATGGGATCCAGCGCAAGGGGCAGCCCCGGGAGAAGGGAGGCATCGGTCGTGAGGATCAGGAAGAACGGATTGGCGGCGAAATTGCTGGCGAGCGCGTTCCGGGTGGCCTGGCTGGCTGCTCCGGCGCACTGGGGCGACGTGTTCATCGCCGAGGAGAGCCGGGTCCGCCAGCGCATGCTGAAGCTCTACGCCCGCTTCGAGGTGCAGCTGCTGGCCTTCTTTTACTGGCTCCTCGGCCGGGACTTCATGTCCAATCCGTGGGTGAGAAAGTTCTTCTATTATGCCCTGGCCAAGTTCATGGCTGAGAGGGCCATCGTGAGCCAGGTGATGACCCTGGGGGAGATGGAGGAATTCATCCGGGAGCTTCCCGACGACGGCCGCATCGCCGTGGGGCCCTGCCGCTGCCGGCTGGCCACCGGGGCCTGCGACCACCCCCTGGAGACGGACATCGTCATCCTCACCGGCGCCCCCATCTGGCTGGAGCTCTTTCCCCGGGACTACCGGGTCATCGACAAGGAAGAGGCCCTGCGCATCGTGCGGGAAAGCAACGAGAAGGGCCTGGTGCAGATGCTCGACCGCCACATGTACTTCCGCGGAAGCGCCAACTACTTCGTGATCTGCAACTGCTGCGCCTGTTCCTGCCTCCCCATCATAGGCTACCGCGTCTTCAAGCAGGATGGCTACCATTATATTCCATCCAGGTACCGCTCGACGGTTGACCCGGAGAGGTGCCAGGGCTGCGGGACATGCGTGGAGGTGTGCGCCTTTCGGGAGCGCTCCCTGGTGGAGGGCAGAGCGAGGGTCGCCGACTGCCAGGGCTGCGGACTGTGCGTGAGGTTCTGCCCCCACCGGGCCAACACCATGGTGCCGCGGCGAGAAGCTTGTCCATTATGAGCCTTCCATATGAACCTCGACGAATAAATGCCGATGTCGATTCCTCCGGGATTGCCGGTTTTGTGGCGGCGCATATAAAATAATTTGGCCTCAAGCCGGAACGGCGCGTGATGACAAGCGGTACGAGGTGCAGAATCGAGGCGCACCGGGAGGATGGAGGCGCGCCCCGGGCATGAAGGCGCAGGTCCTGAACGGCCTGGAGGCGCAGGGAAACCGGTTACACGGCAACGGAGGATTTTTATTGAAAGACAGGGCCCAAGGTCACTTGCGGGAAAAACTGAACCCGGAGCTGCCGGCCTCGGCGCGCGTGGTGGTGGTCGGGGCGGGGGTCATCGGCTGCGCCATCGCCCGCGAGATAACCCGCTACACCCCGGACGTGGTGGTCCTGGAAAAGGAGAACGACGTGGCCTGCGGGGCCAGTAAGGCCAACAACGCGGAGGTGCATTCCGGCATAGGCGAGGAAGTGGGGACCCTGAAGCAGAAACTCAACGTCCGAGGCAACTACATGTACGACGAGTTCGTCGCCGGCCTGGGGGTGGACTTCAAGCGGCAGGGCCTGCTCATCGTGGTCACCCCCCGTTCCGTGCCACCGGAAGTTGCGGAGAAAATGAGCCCGGAGCAGCTGGATGAGCTCCTGCGGGTGAGAATACCGGAGGGCATCGTGGCCTACGGGGAAGCCGCGGGCATCAAGGGGTTACGGGTATTGTCCCGCGAGGAAGTGCTGCGACGGGAACCCAACGTGACCCCGGAAGCGGTTTCCGGCGTCTTCGATCCTAACTACGGCTTGGTGTGCCCCTACAAGCTGACCATCGCCCTGGCCGAGCACGCGGTGATCAACGGGGCCCGGGTCTTTCTCAACACCGAGGTCACCGGCATCCGGGTGGAGGACGGCGAGGTGAAAGGCGTGATCACTAACCGGGGTGAAATAGCCGCTCCCCTGGTGATCAACGCCGCCGGGGTCTTCGCTGACGAGGTGGCGGAGATGGCCGGGGCGGGAGGCTTCCGCATCCACCCGCGCAAGGGAGCCACCCTCCTCTTCGACCGCCAGGTGACCAGCGAGTACGTGCGCTCCAGCGTGGCCCTCTTCCGGATGCCGGGCATGAAGAAGGAACGTTCCAAGGGGGGCGGGGCCATGCCCACCGTGGAGGGCAACCTGCAGCTGGGCCCCACGGCGGTGGAGGTGGAGGACAAGAACGACACCTCCATCTCCGCGGAGGAGATAGAGGAGATCTTCGAGCGCTTCCACTACCTTCTGCCCTCCTTTCCCAGGGAGGCGGTGATCTCCGCCTTCAGCGGCGTCCGCGCTCCCACCTACGAGGAGGACTTCGTCATCGAGGCCTCGGATAAGGTGCGCGGCTTTGTGAACGTGGCCGGCATCCAGTCCCCGGGACTGGCCTCCGCCCCGGCCATCGTGGAGATGGTCATGGGCTTCCTCCACGAGCTCGGCATACCCCGCGAGCCCCGGCCGGACTTCGACCCGGTACGACCGGCCACCCCCCGCTTCGCCGAGCTTGACGACCGGGAAAGGGACGCCCTGATAAGGAAGGATCCGCGGTGGGGCAACATCGTCTGCCGGTGCGAGTACGTGACCGAGGCGGAAGTCCTGGCGGCCATCCATTCCCTCATTCCCGCCACGGACATGGACGGCGTGAAAAGGCGCACCAGGACCGGGATGGGGCGCTGCCAGGGCGGATTCTGCGGGCACCGGGTGGCGGCCATCCTGGCCCGGGAGCTTGGCATACCCATAACCGAAGTCACAAAGAGCGGTGGGCCTTCGCCCCTCTACCTGGGGGAGACCAAGGATTTCCTGTGCTCGGAGAGGGTGGGCCATGGCTAAGGTCAGGAAGCCGGACCTGGTGGTCATAGGGGCTGGGCCGGCGGGCCTGGGAGCAGCCCTGGCCGCGCGGGAAGCCGGCCTCCGGGACGTGATGCTCATCGAGCGCGACGTGGAGCTGGGGGGCATCCTCCCCCAGTGCATCCACGACGGCTTCGGGTCCATCGTCTTCGGCGAGACCCTCACCGGCCCCCAGTACGCGCAGCGTTTCATTGACCGGGTGGAGAAGGCGGACATGGACATCAAACTGAACACCATGGTCCTGGACCTGCGCCCGGACCGCAGCCTGACGGCCGTAAATTCCCGGGACGGGATCCTGGAAATAAAACCCAGGGCGGTGGTCCTGGCCATGGGCTGCCGGGAGAGGACGCGCCACCAGGTACTCATCCCCGGCTACCGTCCCGCGGGGGTGATCTGCGCCGGGGCCGCCCAGAGGGACATCAACATCGAGGGCCTCATGCCAGGCCGCCGGGTGGTCATCCTAGGTTCCGGGGATATCGGGCTGATCATGGCCCGGCGCTTCACCCTGGAGGGAGCGGAGGTGGAAGGCGTGTACGAGATCATGGACCACCCCGGCGGCCTGACCCGCAACCTGGTGCAGTGCCTGCACGATTACGACATACCCCTCCACCTTTCCCACACCGTGACTTTCATCCACGGCAGGAAGAGGGTGGAGGCGGTGACCGTCTCCCGGGTGGACGGGAACCTGAAGCCCATGCCGGGGACGGAGAGGCTGGTGCCCTGCGACACCCTAGTTCTTTCCGTGGG
This sequence comes from Actinomycetota bacterium, assembly GCA_030019255.1. Lineage (NCBI taxonomy): Bacteria > Bacillati > Actinomycetota > Actinomycetota bacterium. Next base: position 6,879 of record JASEFK010000004.1, on the reverse strand, counting down.
GCTCATCCCCGAGAACGAACTCTCCAGGAGGGCGGGGGTGGTGCTCGACCCGGCCACCGGCGGGCCGGTGGTGGACGAGCGCATGGAGACCTCAGTGGAGGGCATTTTCGCCTGCGGGAACGTGATGAACGTCTTCGACCTGGTGGACTACGTTACCCACACCGCGGAGGTGGCCGGGCGCGCGGCGGCGGAGTACGTCCTGAGGGGCGTCGCGCGAAAGCCCGAGGCCCTTCGCGTGCGACCGGGAAGGAACGTGAGGTTCGTGGTGCCCCAGCTCCTGCGGGGGTACGGCGGGGAGGTCTCCTTCTACTTCCGGGTAAGCCGGCCGGAACGGGCGGTGCGGGCCCGGCTGGTAACGGGCGGCATTCCCCTGGCAGCCAAAAGGGCCAGGATGGTTCGTCCACCCGAGATGGTAAGACTGAGGGCGGACCCGGAGAGGCTGGTCGAGGCCCTCTCGAGGGGAGACCTGACGGTGGAAGTGGTGCCGGAGGACGAGGGGCCGGAGCGTCAAGGATGAGGAAAAAGCACTACTACACCTGCATCAACTGCCCGCTCAGCTGTTCCCTGGAGCTGGTGGAGGAGGACGGGGAGATACTCGAGGTCACCGGCCAGGAGTGCGAGGCGGGGCGGCGCTACGCCGAGGAGGAGTTCCGGGATCCCCGCCGCATGGTGACCACCACGGTCAGGGTGCGAAACGGGATACTCCCACTGCTTCCGGTGGTCTCCACCGCGCCCATCCCCAAGTCCCTGGTCCGGGAAGCCGTGAGGGCCCTTGCGGATGTCGAGGTGGAGGCGCCGGTGCGAGATGGCCAGGTGATCTATAGGGACATCCTGGGCACCGGCGCAGACATGGTGGCCTCACGCCGCCTGGACCGCCTCGACTGACGCATGGACGAACCACGACGGCCCATCGCGACTTCGCTGTTCATGGTATCCGAATCCATATAACTGGTACGCATGAAGCGGGTATATTGAACGCTTCCCGCCCCTGTTGCGGTTGATACCTGTCAACCATGGAGGGACAGTCTATCGTCTTGACAATTAATTTATATGCTATTAACATATAGATGTAACAGACATAGATAATTATGCAAAAAAGGCTTATCGGCGGGCTCCGGCGCGACCCGCGGGGGACCGCAAGGGTAGGCAAATGACCGCGAGGAGATGAAGAAGCGATGTCCGTCACGGCCATGGTCATAGATTCCCTGGTGGCGATCTGCCTCGTGGTCTCCCTGCTCAAAGACAGGGGAAAGACCAGGACGGCCTTGCGCATCGCCTGGAACGCGGTCAAGCGCATGGGCCCGAGCGTCCTGGCCGTCATCGCCGTGATAGGCCTGATCGTGGGCTTCATCCCTGCCCGATGGATAGCCTCCACCATCGGAGGCGAGAGGGGGGCCCTGGGGCTGCTCATCGCCGCCGCCCTGGGCTCGGTGCTCTTCATCCCCGCCCTCATCGCTTTCCCGCTGGCCAGGTCCCTCCTGGACATGGGCGCGGGGGTGATGTCCATGGCCGCCTTCATCACCACCCTGACCATGATCGGGTTCGTCTTCCTTCCCCTGGAGATAAGGGAACTCGACAGGCGCTTCGCCCTCCTGCGCAACGGATTGAGCCTCCTGGTGGCCCTGGCCATAGCCGTCCTGATGGGACTCATCCTATGACCGCCGGAGGAACCATTATGCAGGTCGGGATGGGCTTCAAGCGGGTTCCGGTTGTGGGTTTACTGCTGCGGGCAAGAACGCAAGTGGATGGCTAGGCGGATGGGAGGTCCGGGTGGCGAAGGAGCCGTAATGTGCCGAATGAAGGCCGGAAAGGGATGGGACATGGTGGGCCGTCGCGGAAGACACGGAAGACTTTGCATCCGCCCACCCTCCCGTTCGGGGCGGGAGACGGGTGGGGATGGACGAGGAAAGGCTTGACGGGGTAGGCTCCACGAATTTGCAGTCGGGCGCCCCGTAGGGGGGTGTGGGCCGGACGCACGAAGGAAGGGTTTATGGCTGACGGAAGGGACGTGAGCCGGGTCGTCCCGGAAGGAAACGCGGGACCGCGAGCGAAGCGGGGCAATCCGCCCGGAGGGTCGGGCGGTCCGGGGAGGCCGGCGGAGGACAGGATACCTTGGAGGAAGAGGGTGAGATGGGACCTGGTCCTCCTGGCGGCGTCGGTCGCCGGCTTCGCCTGCCTCTCTCTGCTTTACCGGGACAAGGGGTCCAGGGCCCTGCGGGTCTCGTGGGAGTATTTCCAGGAACTGGTTTTTATCCTCCCGGCGGTCATGATCCTGATGGGTCTTTTCGCGGTTTGGGTCAGGCAGGAGGTGGTGGTGAAATACATGGGCCGGGAGTCGGGGCTGGGCGGGCTCCTGCTTTCCATCTTCCTGGGCACCCTGCCTACGGGACCGCTCTACGTGGCCTTCCCCCTGGCGGCCATGCTTCTCAAGAAGGGGGCCCGGGTGGCCAACGTGATGGTCTTTCTTTCCGCATGGGCATGCATAAAGCTACCCCTGGAGCTCATGGAGCTCCAGTTCCTGGGGTGGAAGTTCACATTCCTGCGCCTGGTCCTCACCGTGGCTTTGGTCATCCCAATGGGGCTGGCGGCGGAGGCCCTTTACCGCTCCGGAGGGGAGGCAAAAACGGAAGCCCTTCCGACCTCGGCCGAGGGGGTCGAGGGTGGAGAAGCGGATCAAGATTGAGCGGCGCCGCGTCCGGTTCCTGGAGCTTCCAGCCTGGGCCCCACCGCGGGAAAATTCATAATGGCCGGATCCGATTTCCCCTCAAACCTGCCGCCGATCAACCACGCCCTAAGCCGGTACACGGCCTCCTCGGTATTAACGCAGTCTCCGGCCGGTGGGAGAAGGGCCCCCAACGATGTAGCGAGCGTTGTATCTTTCGTAATACGCGGTTCCTTGTCTGGGGCCGCGGGGAGCCCGCCAGGGATATTGCCTATCTTCCTCCTCAACCTGTGAGGGAGAGGGCCAGGAGGGCGGCGCCCAGGGTTCCGCCGTCATCCCCCAGGGTGCTGGTGAGGATTCTCGCGTGCTTTCGGCTTATGGGTATGGCCATCCCGTCAACGGTGAGGCGCATCTCTTCCTCCATGTACCCGAAGCAACCCAGGAGGCCGCCGCTCAGGGTGACCGTATCGGGATTGAAGATGTTGATGATGGAAGTAATGCCCACCCCCAGGTGCTTCCCGGCGTCCCTCAGGATGGAGAGGGCCAGCTCGTCTCCCTCCGAGGCATGGCGCCCCACGGCTTCGGCGCGGAAGGAAAGGGGGTCGGCGCGGAACTCGTCCAGCATGGGCGACCTCTTCTTGGTCCAGGAAAGCTCCTCCACCCGCTTGTAGATGGCCACCCCGGAGGCCAGGGCCTCCAGGCAGCCGCGGGCGCCGCAGTTGCAGATGGGGCCGTTCTCGTCGATGATCATGTGCCCCAACTCAGCGGCAGCGCCCTGCGCCCCCCGGTAGACCTCTCCGTCTATCACGATGCCCCCGCCGATGCCCGTCCCCAGGGTGAGATGCACCAGGTAGCGCGAGCCCCTGCCGGCCCCCAGCCTGGCCTCAGCAAGGGCGGCGACGTTGGCGTCGTTGTCCACCACCACCGGGAGGTCGAAGGCTTCCTGGAGGATATCCTTTACCGGCGTTTCATGGAGGGGGTGGTTGGGGGCCTCGGTGACCACGCCGCGTTCGAAATCGATGAAGCCCGCGATCCCCAGGCCGATGGAATCCACCGTGATTCCTCGGGAGCGGGCCGATTCGAGAAGTCGGGAACAGGCGGATACGATGCCTTGGATAACCGTCTCCGAGGAGGTGATGTCCGTGGTGCTCCGGTACCTTTCCACTATCTCGCCCTGGTGGTACAGGATGCCCGCCGTCTTGGTCCCGCCGAGGTCCACGCCCAAAACCGCCAAGGTACACCTCCCATCTTTTACCAAACATCCGTGCAATACCCGCCGACATCCTCATAACGGGGAAACAATCCCTTTATATCATCCCGCGGCCGGGACAACAAATCTGGCCGCCACCCTACAGCCACCGGGTAGCGGGTTAGGCGTGAATCGCTCCACGCGGGATGAACCGAGCCCCGCTTTATTCGCCGGAAGGTGCCGAGCGGTCGGCGAACGAGCCGCTTTGGGACCGCACGGGTCCTGGCAGGTTGCCTTTGCCGCCGGGAAGCGGGTCTACCTCTGCGGTGGAAGATGGAGGAAGGGACGAAGGGGGTAACCGACTCCGCTGGAAAGCGGTGGGACTCCTATCTATAATAGATTCTGCCGCGATTCTGCCGCTGCGAGGAGCTTGCAGCGCGAAGCAGGTCCGAGACGGAAGGGTGTCCGAGTCTGGCCTAAGGAGCACGACTGGAAATCGTGTGGGTGGCGAAAGCCGCCTCGAGGGTTCGAATCCCTCCCCTTCCGCCAGAAAAAGAGGCAATTCACGATAAACCCCGTGGGAGGATCGCCCGACTGGGGAATCAAGGTAGGGTGGCGAAAGCCGCCTCGAGGGTTCGAGTCCCTCCCCTTCCGCCCATATCGCATTCCGGATAGAAGCGACATGAAGAACGTACGCCTCGAGCCGCCGCTTGGGCGTCGAGGCACTCGACATGTTTCGCGGAATGGGTAAAACTGGGGTCGACGGTCATCGGTCTTGTCCGGGATAACGTCCGGCGAGGTAGCCCGGGGAGGGGGGGACATGAAAAAGGGACGAAGAAAAAAACGCAGGACCTGGGTGGCTTGGTTGTTCCTGGCCGTCTTCGCCCTGGCCGTCGGCCTTTCCCTCATCTGGGAGGGGCCGCGGGCGGTTTACGTCCACGCGGTGGTCATCTGCCTGGACTGCATCGGACTGATATGACACCGGGTGGGCAAGATGCGCGGCAGGAGAATCTCCCAGCTGGCGGCGCTTTTAGTCCTCAACCCCTATTTCCTTTATTTCTCCTCCCGCTCCGTCTACAAGGGGGGCCTGAAAGGCGTCTGCGTACCCGGCCTGAACTGCTACGCGTGTCCTCTGACCGTTTTCGCCTGCCCCATCGGCAGCCTCCAGCACTCCTTCTCCCTTCTCTCCGGGAAGGTGAAGGGCTACCTGGCCCAGGGGTTCGGCGTCCTGCTCTACGTCCTGGGGTCGGTAGGGCTGGTGGGGGCGGTGGTGGGCAGGATGCCCTGCGGTTGGATCTGCCCCTTCGGCTTCCTCCAGGAACTAGTGTACAAGGCGCCGGTGCCCAAGCTTCGCCTACCCCGCGGGGCGAGGTGGGGAAGATACGCCTTCCTCCTGGGGCTGGTGGTGGTAGTGCCGCTGCTCACCGCGGAGAGCTGGTTTTCCCGCCTCTGTCCCATGGGTGCCCTGGAGGGAGGCATTTTCCTCAAGGCGGTCCCTCCTAGGGATCCCCTGCCCCCCACGGGATGGTTCTTCTGGTTGAAAATAGGCATCTTGGCCGCTTTCTTCCTGTGGTTCATGTTCTCCCGGCGCCCCTTCTGTCGTTCCGTGTGTCCCCTGGGGGCCTTGCTCGGCTTGAGCAATCGAATCAGCCTGTACCGCATGGAGGTGGACGTTTCCTCATGCAGCGAATGCGGGAAATGCCTTGAGGTATGCCCGGTAGACATCAACATCTTCGAGGACCCCAACTCGGCGGATTGTATAAGGTGCCTGGAGTGCCGGAAGGCGTGTCCGCGGGGTTCGATAACCGGGGGGTTTCGGGTTTCGCGCTCCCCTAGAAACGGAAAACAAAAGGTTCACCGCGAAGGAGAAAGTTAAAAAGTTAAATGCTGCTTAACATCTTGTTAACAATTTCGCCTGAGAATGGGATAAGGAGGACGCTTCGGGCGCCGGCCCCGGGAGCCCGGCGGGGCACCGATGGGAGGAAAGGCGGGGGAGAGCGCTCCTCAGGCCGGAGCGGCTCCGGCGCGGAAAGCGCCCGTGGAGAGGATGAGCGTTTTAGGAAGGGAGGGATGAAGGATGAAGAGAGCTTTCGTCCTGATAGGAATGGTGGCCCTGGTGATGGCCTGCTCGGTGGTGCCCGCCCTGGGCCAGGAAGGTCAATCCGGCGGGGAGGGGCGCCTGCAGGAAAGGCTCCAGGAGCGGTGGAAGTTCATCCAGCAGCGCATAGAGCTGATCATCACCCGCTTCAACAACAACCAGCAGAGGCACCGCGAGGTGTACGAGCGGGTCAAGTCCACGGTGGGCGAGTTCCTGGAGAAAATGAAGACCAAGGGCTCCGACGTCTCCAAGCTGGAGCAGGACCTGGCCACCTGGAAGGGCATGTTCGAAGAGTTCGCCCAGGATTACCAGGCTTTCATCCAGAAGCTCGAGGAGATCGCCGCCCTCTCTCCCGAGCAGGCGCAGGGCAACTTCTACTCCCTGCTTCACGAGGCGCGCCAGCTCCTCCGGGTGGTGCGCCAGGACGCCATGGATATCCGCCTCTTCTACCAGCAGACCATACGCGCCGACATCCAGGAGCTGCGCGGTCAGCTCCCGGAGTCGGCCTGACCGGCTTCCGGTTGCCGTGGGGGGTGTGGAAATGGAGAGTAAAAAGATCCGCAAGGCGCTAAGCTTGGGACTGGCCTCCCTGGCTCTCCTGGCTTTGTCACTCGTGGCCTCTTCCTGCTCCAAGGAAGAGGGAGGAAAGGGCCCGGCGCCCTCGCAGAGCGAGGAGGTCCAGGTGGAGGTGGCCGACCGTTCGGACGTGGATGGCCTTCTCGAGAGCCTGGACCAGGCCATGGAATCCGTGAGCCTCGAGGACTTCTCCGATTCCCAGCTGAGTGATGGGGAGCTGGGCCTGTGATCTTGGCTTGGGGGGACATTAAGGTTAAAATATATTAGTTGGTGGCGCCGTTCAGGCAGCGGCGCGGGACGTGCGCCCGTAGCTCAACTGGATAGAGCGACGGACTACGGATCCGTAGGTTGGGG